>JABFXB010000546.1 GCA_013361975.1 Dermatophilaceae bacterium | reverse complement strand
GGCGCCGGCGGCACCGTCGGCCTCCAGCGCGTCGTCAACGAGAAGGGCAACGGCAAGCTCGCCATGCAGATGGGCCTCGGCGTCGTCGGCGCGGCCTACACGCAGAAGTCGAAGGCCACGCTCAACGACACCACCCCGATCGCCAAGCTGATCGAGGAGGCCGGCGCCATCGTCGTGCCCAAGGACTCGCCGTACAAGGACATCAAGAGCCTGGTCGACGCGTGGAAGAAGGACCCGTCGAAGGTCAACGTCGGTGGCGGCTCCAGCCCGGGCGGCCCCGACCACCTCCTGCCGATGCAGCTGGCCAAGGCCGTCGGCATCGACCCGACCAAGGTCTCCTACATCTCCTACGACGGCGGCGGCGAGCTGCTCCCCGCGGTCCTCGGCAACAAGATCGCCTTCGGCGCCAGCGGCTTCGGCGAGTTCCTCGAGCAGGTCAAGTCCGGCTCCATCCGCGTCCTCGCCGTCACGAGCGAGAAGCGCGTCGACGCCCTGCCCGACGTGCCGACGATGAAGGAGTCGGGCATCGACTTCACCTTCACCAACTGGCGCGGCATCGTCGCGCCGCCGGAGATCTCGGCCGGCGACAAGCAGGTCTGGATCGACGCCCTCACCAAGATGCACGGCACCGACGCGTGGAAGGCCGAGCTCGAGAAGCGCGGCTGGACCGACGCCTTCGAGACCGGTGACACGTTCGGCACCTTCCTCAAGGACCAGGACACGGCCGTCGCCGACATCCTCAAGGGCCTGGGGCTGACGAGCTGACATGTCCGACCTGACTCCTGACCGCACCGACGCCAACACCGCGGGCCAGGACGTCGAGACACAGGGCGGGGACCGCGCACAGTACGGAATGTGCGCGGCCCTCGCCGGCCTCGGCATCCTCCTGCTCGTCAACGCCGCCTCGCTCGCCCCCGTGGCCAGCAGCAACGACTCGCTCGGCCCGAAGGTCATCCCGACCGTGCTCGGCATCCTCCTGCTCATCGTCTCCGTGCTCTACGCCATCGACATCTTCCGGGGTGGCGTCGGTGCGGCCGACGAGGGCGAGGACATCGACCTCGGCAGTCACGCCGACTGGAAGACGGTCGGCCTGCTCGTCGTCGTCTTCGGCGTGAGCGCCGCCCTCATGGAGACGCTCGGCTGGGTCATCGCCGGCACCCTCCTCTTCGCGGGCTGCGCCTTCGCGCTCGGCAACCGGCACCACGTCCGTGGCGTCCTCGTCGGGCTCGCGATCGCGCTCGCCACCTTCTACGCGTTCGCCATCGGGCTCGGGGTCAACCTGCCCGCCGGCGTCCTCCAAGGAATTCTCTGATGGACAACCTCAACCACCTCATCGAGGGGTTCGGCCACGTCATGACGCCGCTGAACCTGCTCTTCGCCTTCGTCGGCGTGGTCGTCGGCACGGCTGTCGGCGTGCTGCCCGGCATCGGGCCGGCCATGACCGTCGCCCTCCTGCTGCCCATCACGTTCACGCTCGACACCACCCAGGCGCTCATCATGTTCGCCGGCATCTTCTACGGCGGCATGTACGGCGGGTCGACGACCTCGATCCTGCTCAACACCCCCGGCGAGTCGTCCTCGGTCGTCACTGCCCTCGAGGGCAACAAGATGGCCAAGGCCGGTCGCGCCGCCCAGGCGCTCGCCACAGCCGCCATCGGGTCGTTCGTCGCCGGCACCATCGCCACGGTGCTGCTCGTGCTCGTCATGCCGCAGGTCGTCTCGTTCGCGATCGACCTGGGCTCCCCCGAGTACTTCGCCATCATCATGCTCGCCTTCGTCGGCGCCAGCATGGTCCTCGGGTCCTCGCGGCTGCGTGGCTTCGCGGCGCTGCTCATCGGCCTGTCCATCGGCATCGTCGGCATCGACAAGGTGACGGGTCAGCAGCGCATGACCTTCGACATCCCGCAGCTTGCCGACGGCATCGACATCGTCGTCGTCGCGGTCGGCCTCTTCGCCGTCGGCGAGGCCCTCTGGGTCGCGGCGCACCTGCGGCGCAAGGCCGCCGGCGTCATCCCGGTCGGCCAGCCCTGGATGGGCCGGCAGGACTGGAAGCGCTCGTGGAAGCCGTGGCTGCGTGGCACCGCCCTCGGGTTCCCCTTCGGCGCCATCCCCGCCGGTGGCGCCGAGGTGCCGACCTTCCTGTCGTACGTCACCGAGCGCAAGCTGACGAAGCACCCCGAGGAGTTCGGCCACGGCGCCATCGAGGGAGTCGCCGGCCCGGAGGCCGCCAACAACGCCTCCGCCGCAGGCACGCTCGTGCCGCTGCTCGCCATCGGCCTGCCGACCAACGCGACCGCCGCGATCATCCTCACCTTCCTCCAGGGTCGCGGGCTGGAGCCCGGCCCCCTGCTGATCGAGAAGCAGCCTGCGCTCGTGTGGACGCTGGTGGCGAGCCTCTTCGTCGGCAACACCCTCCTGCTCGCGCTGAACCTGCCGCTCGCTCCCCTCTGGGCCAAGCTGCTCCAGATCCCGCGGCCCTACCTGTATGCCGGCATCCTCTTCTTCGCGACGATGGGTGCGTGGGCGGTCAACGGCCAGGCCTTCGACCTCTACCTGCTGCTCGCCATCGGGCTCATCGGGTTCGCCATCCGCCGCTTCGGCTTCCCGGTGCTCCCGCTCATCATCGGCGTCATCCTCGCCCCGATCGCCGAGCTGCACCTGCGTCGCTCGCTGCAGCTCTCGCACGGCGAGGTCAGCGGTCTCCTCGGCGGTCCGGTCGCCTGGGTCTGCTACGGCATCATCGTGCTGACGATCCTGTGGCCGCTCATCGCCAAGCTCATCCGCGCCGCCCGTGGCGACAAGGGCGACAACAGCGGCCGCGGCTCTGGCCTGACGGCCCAGGTCAACCAGGAGGCAACCGCATGACCATCCTCGTCGGCTACATCCCGACCCCGCAGGGCGAGGCGGCCCTGGCCGCCGCCACTGCCGAGGCCAGGGCGCACGGCGACCGCGTCCTCGTCGTCAACATGTCGCGCGACGACAAGCTCGTCGACGCACACCGGGCGGACGGTTCCGACCTCGACCGGCTCGATGCGGACCTCGCCGAGTCCGGTGTCGCGCACGAGGTCCGTCGCGTCGAGCACGGCACCGATCCCGCGGAGGCGATCCTGGGGATCATCGACGCGGAGTCGCCGCGGATGCTCGTGATCGGAATCAGGCACCGCTCCCCCGTCGGCAAGCTCCTGCTCGGCTCGACGGCCCAGCGACTCCTGCT
>JABFXB010000281.1 GCA_013361975.1 Dermatophilaceae bacterium | reverse complement strand
GGGCGAGTCCACCCATCTGTGACGCACGTGACACTAGAGTGTGCGAACGCGCCCAACCAACGACGGTGGAGGTTCGCACGATGAGTGACACGACGCTCGACCCCGGATCCCGGTCAGGTGGGTCCATGGCTGGAGGCGTCGGGTCGCCGGGTCGGGCGCAGATCCCGTGGCGCACCCTGCGGGGCGACCGGTGGTGGTTCCCGCCGGCCGTCACGTTGGCCCTCATCGTCCTGTGGCTGCTCTACGCGCTCGTGCGCACGTCGATGCAGCGTGACTACTTCGTCGCGACGTACCACTACCTCACGCCGTTCTACTCGCCGTGCGTGACGGCGTCGTGCCATCCCGACGCCCGCCACGTCGGCACGTGGCTCGGCGAGATGCCACCGCTCGTGCCGTACGCGTTCTTCCTCCTGCCGATCCTGCTCGGCTTCCGCCTCACCTGCTACTACTACCGCAAGGCCTACTACCGGGCGTTCTGGCTGTCGCCGCCCGCCTGCGCGGTGGCCGAGCCGCACGCGAAGTACACCGGCGAGACGCGCTTCCCGCTGATCCTGCAGAACGCGCACCGCTACTTCTTCTACGCCGCGGTCGTCGTGTCGGCGATGAACACCCTCGACGCCTTCGACGGCTTCCACGGCAAGGACGGCGGCGTCGGGGTGGGGCTCGGCACGCTCATCATGCTCGGGAACGCCGCGTTCCTCTGGCTCTACACCCTGTCGTGCCACTCGTGCCGCCACCTCATCGGCGGGCGCCTCAAGCACTTCTCCAAGCACCCGCTGCGCTACCGCGCGTGGACCCTCGTGTCGCGGCTCAACACCCGCCACATGCAGCTGGCCTGGACCACCCTCGGCACCCTGCTGGTCACCGATCTCTACATCGCCCTGGTCGCCTCCGGGGCCCTCACGGATCTGAGGTTCTACAACTGATGGCAGCGGAGCTCGAGACCCACGACTACGACGTCCTCGTCGTCGGCGCCGGCGGAGCCGGCCTCCGGGCCGCCATCGCCGCCCGAGAGTCCGGACTGCGCACCGCCATCATCTGCAAGTCCCTCTTCGGCAAGGCGCACACCGTGATGGCCGAGGGCGGCATCGCCGCCAGCATGGGCAACGTCAACAGCAACGACAGCTGGCAGGTGCACTTCCGCGACACGATGCGCGGCGGCAAGTTCCTCAACTCGTGGCGGATGGCCGAGCTGCACGCGAAAGAGGCGCCCGAGCGCGTCTGGGAGCTCGAGACGTACGGCGCCCTCTTCGACCGCACTCCCGACGGGCGCATCAGCCAGCGGAACTTCGGCGGACACGAGTACCCCCGCCTCGCCCACGTGGGTGACCGCACTGGCCTCGAGCTGATCCGCACGATGCAGCAGAAGATCGTCTCGCTCCAGCAGGACGACCAGCGTGAGTCGGGCGACCCCGAGGCGCGGCTCAAGGTCTTCGCCGAGGTCACGATCACCGACCTGCTCCAGGACGAGAGCGGCGCGATCGCCGGGGCCTTCGGCTACTTCCGCGAGTCCGGCCGCTTCGTCCGGTTCAATGCTCCCGCAGTGGTGCTCGCGACCGGCGGCATCGGCAAGTCGTTCAAGGTCACCTCCAACTCGTGGGAGTACACGGGCGACGGGCACGCCCTCGCCCTGCGCGCCGGGTCGACGCTCGTCAACATGGAGTTCGTCCAGTTCCACCCGACCGGCATGGTCTGGCCGCCGTCGGTCAAGGGCATCCTCGTCACCGAGTCGGTGCGCGGCGACGGTGGGGTGCTGAAGAACTCCGAGGGCAAGCGCTTCATGTTCGACTACGTGCCCGACGTGTTCCGGGGCCAGTACGCCCAGACCGAGGACGAGGGCGACCGCTGGTACACCGACCCCGACAACAACAAGCGCCCGCCCGAGCTGCTCCCCCGCGACGAGGTGGCGCGCGCCATCAACTCCGAGGTCAAGGCCGGACGTGGGTCGCCCCACGGCGGCGTCTTCCTCGACATCGCGTCGCGGCGCAGCCCCGAGGAGATCCTCAAGAAGCTGCCGTCGATGCACCACCAGTTCAAGGAGCTCGCCGACGTCGACATCACCAAGGAGCCGATGGAGGTCGGCCCGACCTGTCACTACGTCATGGGCGGGGTGGAGGTCGACCCCGACACCGCTGCTGCCGCAAGGGTCCCCGGTCTCTTCGCCGCCGGCGAGGTCTCGGGCGGCATGCACGGGTCGAACCGGCTCGGAGGCAACTCGCTCTCCGACCTGCTCGTCTTCGGCGCCCGCGCGGGACTCGGCGCGGCGGCATACGTGCAGGGGCTCGGCGACGCCCGACCGGTCGCTCCGCAGTCGGTGCTCGACGCGGCGGCCACGACGGCTCTGGCCCCGTTCGAGGAGGACGGTGGCGAGAACCCGTACACCCTCCACCAGGAGATGCAGCAGACGATGAACGACCTCGTCGGCATCATCCGCAAGGCCGAGGAGATCGAGGCGGCGCTCACCAAGCTCGAGGAGCTCAAGGAGCGGGCGAAGCACCTGACCGTCGAGGGGCACCGGCAGTTCAACCCCGGCTGGCACCTCGCCCTCGACCTGCGCAACATGCTCGCCGTCAGCGAGTGCGTGGCGCGAGCGGCCTTGCTGCGTCAGGAGTCCCGCGGCGGGCACACGCGCG
Organism: Dermatophilaceae bacterium; assembly: GCA_013361975.1. Taxonomy (GTDB): domain Bacteria; phylum Actinomycetota; class Actinomycetes; order Actinomycetales; family Dermatophilaceae; genus Terrabacter. Next base: position 585 of record JABFXB010000281.1, on the reverse strand, counting down.
ACGACTACCCGAAGATGGATGCCCAGTGGCGCGGGCGCAACCTCATCTGCTCGGCCGAGGGCGACGGCATACGCGTGGAGGAGCAGCCGATGCCGCCGATGCGCGGCGACCTGCTCGACCTCTTCGAGCGCGACGAGCTGGCGAAGTACCTCACGCCCGACGAGCTGGCAGCGGTCGGGTCGACCCCAGGCGCGACCGATGCGACGGACGGGAGCGGCTCATGAGCTACGACGCGAAGTTCCGGGTGTGGCGCGGTGACGCGAGCGGCGGCGAGCTCGTCGACTACACCGTCGAGGTCAACGACGGCGAGGTCGTGCTCGACATCATCCACCGCCTCCAAGCCACCCAGTCCGGCGACCTCGCCGTCCGGTGGAACTGCAAGGCCGGCAAGTGCGGGTCGTGCAGCGCCGAGGTCAACGGCATACCCCGGCTGATGTGCATGACCCGCATGTCGACGTTCACCGAGACCGAGACGGTGACCGTCACGCCGATGCGGGCCTTCCCCGTGATCCGCGACCTCGTCACCGACGTGTCGTTCAACTACGAGAAGGCCCGGCAGATCCCGGCGTTCGCGCCGCCCGAGGG
>JABFXB010000451.1 GCA_013361975.1 Dermatophilaceae bacterium | reverse complement strand
TGCCACGTCTACGTCGACCGCGCCGCCGACCTCGACAAGGCGCAGGCCATCACCCTCAACGCGAAGACCCACCGGCCCAGCGTCTGCAACGCCGCCGAGTCGCTCCTCGTGCACCGCGACGTCGCGGCCGACTTCCTGCCGAAGGCGCTCACCGACCTCGCCGGGGCCGGCGTGCGACTGCACGTGGCACCCGAGGTCACCGAGTACGCCGACGCGGCCGGTGCGGCATACGACCTCGCGAGCGAGACCGACTTCGGCACCGAGTGGCACGGCCTCGAGATGAGCGTCGCGGTCGTCGACGACGTCGACGAGGCGATGGACCGCATCCGTCGCTACGGCACCGGGCACACCGAGGCGATCGTCACGGAGGACCGCGCCGCGGCCCGCCGGTTCACCGCCGAGGTCGACGCGGCGGCCGTCATGGTGAACGCAAGTACTCGCTTCACCGACGGCGGAGAGTTCGGATTCGGCGCCGAGATCGGCATCTCGACGCAGAAGCTCCACGCCAGGGGGCCGATGGCGCTGCCCGAGCTGACGACGACGAAATGGGTCGTCGAGGGCGACGGCCACACCCGGTGACGGGCGCTGGGACACCCCCCATGGACGGGTGGCATGATGTCCGTCCATGGAAGGCACCGAGGTCCGCAAGCTCGCTGAGCTGGAGGACGACCACTGGTGGTACCGCGAGCGGCGCCACCTCCTGGCCAAGGCGATCTCGGGGCTGACGCCCGGGCGTGCCCTCGACATCGGCGCGGCGGGCGGGGGTAACACCCGCGTCCTGCGTGAGCACGGCTGGGACGCGGTCGCGCTCGAGTACGGCGCCGACGGCGCGGAGGTCGCCAGTCGCCGCGGGCTCGCGACGCTGCGCAGCGACGCCACGAAGCTCCCGCTGGCCGACGACTCCGTCGACCTCGTCATGGCCTTCGACCTGCTCGAGCACCTCGAGGACGACGACGCGGCCGTCGCCGAGGTGCACCGGGTGCTGAAGCCCGGCGGCACCTACCTCGTGGCGGTGCCCGCCGACCCCAGGCTGTGGTCGAGCCACGACGAGGCCGTCGACCACGTGCGTCGCTACACCCGGGACGGCCTGCTCTCGCTGCTCGAGCGGGGCGGCTTCGAGATCAAGGACGTCCGCTCCTGGAACGTGCTGCTGCGTCCGGTCGTGGCGATGCGTCGCAAGGTGAGCTCGGGCTCCGACCTCGAGGACCTGCACCCGATCGTGAACTTCGGGCTGCGCACCATCATCACCGCGGAGCGCTACCTCCCGGTCAAGCAGCTGCCCGGCGTCAGCCTGCTGGTGCGGGCTCAGCCGCGCAGCTGAGTCCGCTCCGGCTCGGCCACCTGCGGCGCGCCGTTGGTCGGTGCTGCGGCCCCAGCCGTCCCCGCCGCGCTCGCCGTCGGAGCGACAGCCGCTCCTTCCGCAGGCGCCGGCGGCGTGCTCGTGTGGATGTGGGCCTCACTCGGCTGCGCCGGCAGCGGTGTGTCGGTCGGGCCGTGCGCACCGCTGTCGGCGGTCAGCGAGTCGTAGGCGATGAAGTAGGTGGGGCGTCCCTGCATGTGGGAGTACATCCGGCCGATGTACTCGCCGAGGATGCCGACGCAGACGAGCTGCACGGCGCCGACGCCGGAGACGATGGCGACGGTCGAGGTCCAGCCCGCGACGGTGTGGCCCTGGGCGCGCGCCACCAGCGTGTAGAGGAAGAGCAGCACCGCGAGCACCGCGCCCACGAAGCCCGCGAACGTCGCGACGCGCAGCGGCGCCGTCGAGAAGCCGGTGAGCGAGTCGAGCGAGAGCTTGACCATCTTCAGGAGCGGGTACTTCGAGTCGCCCGCGGCGCGCTCCTCCCGCTTGTAGTCGACCGTGTCGGACGGGAAGTTCAGGGCCGGGACGATGAAGCGCAGCACCCGGTTGTGCTCGGGAAGGCTGTTGATGGCATCGACGGTGGCCCGCGACATGAGGCGGTAGTCGCCGGCGTCGGCGTGCGCCGAGGTCTGCGACATGAGGCCGATCAGCCGGTAGAACGCCTGGGCCGACACGCGCTTGAACCACGTGTCGGTCGAACGGTCGTTGCGCACGCCGTAGACGACGTCGACGCCGTCGTCCTTCGCGGCGGAGAGCATCTGCGGGATGATCTCGGGCGGGTCCTGCAGGTCGGCGTCGAGGGTGACGACGTAGTCGCCCAGCGCGCTGACGAGCCCCGCGGAGATGGCGGCCTGGTGCCCTGCGTTGGCGCGGAGCCGGACGACTCGCAGCTGCGGCCACTCGCGGTGGTAGCGCTGCAGCAGAGCGGCGGTGAGGTCCTTGCTGCCGTCGTCGACCGCGACGACCTCGTAGGTCGTGCCCATGCCGTCGAGGAGCGGGCGGAGCCGTTCGACGAGGAGGGGGAGCACCTCCTCCTCGTTGTACATCGGGATGACCACGGACAACTCAGGAACCATGCGAACAAGGGTACGGCCGCTCGTTGGCAGCCGCTGTCACCGTGCTGTGGCCCGACTGTGTCGCGTCCGCCACGGCCCGTGCCCGGCACGCGATGCGTGCGTCCGGGCGCCGCCTTCGACGAGGACCATGACCGGGTGTCGTTCGTCCCGTACGAGGGGGCGTATGCCGCCGGGTTCCATCCCGCGTCGAAGCACGTCCGCGTCCACGTCGACATGACCACCGAGCCGGTGTGGCAACGTCACGACCACAGAGCTCGGCTACCAGCCGGGGCGGCTGGTGACTCGGCGCACGGGTCCGGGCGCTAGGCTGGCCGCATGTCTGATCGTGTCATCGCACTCGTCACCGAGGGGGAGGAAGCCGCGCGCGAGCTTCCCATGCCGGTGATCGCCTACTTCTTCATCACCTTCGCGCTCTTCCTCGTGGCGCTGGCCGTGACGTGGAGCTTCCGCAACACCGCCTACAAGGTGCAGGCGCCGCGTCGCGCCGAGGGCACGCACGGCCACGCGAGCGGATCCGACGGAGCCCACCACTGACCATGCGCCTCGGCGTCATGGGTGGGACGTTCGACCCGATCCACCACGGCCACCTCGTGGCCGCCAGCGAGGTCCAGTCGCTCTTCGACCTCGACGAGGTCGTCTTCGTGCCCACGGGCCAGCCCTGGCAGAAGGCCGACCGGCACGTCTCTCCCGCCGAGCACCGCTACCTGATGACCGTCATCGCGACGGCCTCCAACCCGCGCTTCACGGTCAGCCGGGTCGACATCGACCGGCCCGGCCCGACCTACACGATCGACACGTTGCGCGACATCAAGGCGGAGCGTCCCGACGACGAGCTGTTCTTCATCACCGGCGCCGACGCCCTGGCCGAGATCCTCTCGTGGAAGGACGCCGAGCAGCTCTTCGAGCTGGCCCATTTCGTCGGGGTCACCCGGCCGGGCCACGAGCTGTCCGACAAGGGGCTTCCCGAAGACCGGGTCACCCTCCAGGTCGTGCCCGCCATGGCGATCAGCTCGACCGACTGCCGCGAGCGCGTGGCCGACGCCGAGCCGGTCTGGTACCTCGTGCCCGACGGGGTCGTCCAGTACATCAACAAGTACCGCCTGTATGCCGCCGACCTGGCGAGCGCAGGCACCATGCCGGCGCCGTCGTCGGCAGCGCCACTAGGAGATCCGTGACCGCAGCAGACCGTTCGCTCCAGCTCGCCAAGGCCGCCGGCCTCGCCGCCGAGGAGAAGCTCGCCGAGAAGGTGCTCGCGATCGACGTCAGCGAGCAGATGCCGCTGACCGACGTGTTCGTCATCGCCTCGGCGCCGTCGGAGCGGCAGGTCGGCGCCATCGTCGACGAGGTCGAGGACCGGCTGCGTGACCTCGGCAGCAAGCCGGTGCGGCGCGAGGGCGAGCGCGAGGGACGCTGGGTGCTCATCGACTTCGGCGACATCATCGTGCACGTGCAGCACGAGGAGGAGCGCGAGTACTACGCGCTCGAGCGGCTCTGGAAGGACTGCCCCGAGATCGACCTGTCGACCGTCGACGCGCCCGCGCCGCCGGCCGACGATGCCGACCCCGCCGCCGGCGACGAGGTCGAGGAGGCGTGACCCCCGGCTCGACGCGCCCGCGGCGGATCGTGCTGGTGCGGCACGCCGAGACCGTCGACAACGCCGCCCGCATCTGGCAGGGCCACAAGGACACCGCCCTGTCGGACCTGGGACGCGCGCAGGTCGAGGCCGCCGCGCCGCACCTGGCCGCCTACGAGCCCGCCCTCATCGTCTCGAGCGACCTGCAGCGGGCCGCGTCGACGGCCGACGCGATCGCCGGACTGACCGGCGTCGAGGTGCGCCTCGACGCCCGCCTGCGTGAGGTGCACGTCGGGGAGTGGCAGGGCATGCACGCCGACGACGTGCGCGAGAAGTACCCCGACCTCGTCGCCGCGCTCGACCGTGGCGAGGACCCGCCACGCGGCGTCACGGGCGAGACCCGGGCCGAGGTCGCCGAGCGGGCCGGGGCCGTCCTGCGCGAGGTCGCGCGCGAGCTGCTGCCGGGCGAGACGGCCGTCGTCGTCGCGCACGGGGTGTCCGCCCGCGTGGCCGCGAGCGACCTGGTGGGAATCGACCAGGACGTGTCGGACGCCGTCTTCCGCGGTCTCGACAACTGCCACTGGATCGAGCTCGTCGAGGTCGCCAAGAGCTTCTCCGCGGTGACCCGTTGGCGCATCAGCGGGTGGAACCTCGGACCGTGGAACGTCTGACGCGAAGGGGCCACCCCCGATTTTGGCGAAGGGCGGACCATTCGCTATGGTTACGCAGTCGCTTCACGGAGCGGCCACCCAGACGGGGCTGTGGCGCAGCTGGTAGCGCACCTGCATGGCATGCAGGGGGTCAGGGGTTCGAGTCCCCTCAGCTCCACCAGACAGGAGAAGGACCGGACGATCTCGTCCGGTCCTTCTGTCGTTGTCGGCATCTTCGCCGTGCGGTCGTCAGCGCGGGCGGTTCGTGACGACGAAGACCGAGTCGGTGCGCCAGTCGGCGACGGCGGCGGTGCCCCCGCTGGGACCGAGGCGTCGGGTGCGGGTGCCGTCGAGGGCGCGCTGCAGGTTGGAGGCCGCCGCCGGGGTGCCGGCTCCACGGCTCGGGCCAGGCTGTGCCGTCGGCACGGCGCTGACGTCGAGCTCCTCCTGCTCGAGGCTGCGGGGGTCGAACTCGATGGTGCTCGTGACGACCATGAGCTGGTCGCGCAGCGAGACGGTGCCGGCGCGCCACAGCTCGTCGTCGACCTGCCCGACGAGGTCGACGGCGGTCGACTCCGCCGGGCCGAGGGCGATCGACCCGGCGGGGAAGGCGTCGGTGAAGATCCCGTACGCCTCGGTCAGGTCGATGAGGGCGGCCCACAGGGGGTGTCGGGTGGTGTTCGCGAGACGGACGGTGAAACGCGGGGGCTCGCTGCCGGCATACGCGATGGTGACGGTGCCGCCCGCCCTGACCGAACCCGCGGCGGCCTCGACGGTGATGCACACCGCGTCGTCGGGAAGACGCGTGCCCGGGTGGGTGAGGGCGGACAGGCGCAGCCAGCGGGCCACCCGCTCGAGGGCTCCGACGGTGCGCTCCTCGCGTCCCTCGCCGGCGACGACCGGCACGAGCGGCCGGGTGACGCCGGGGCGGGTGATGACGAAGCCGCCGGGGGTCGCCTCGACGACGAGGCCGGCGTCGGCGGCTTCCGCGCCCTCCACGAGGTCGACGAGCGTCCGGTCCGCGTGGTCGGCGGCCTTCCTCAGGGCGGCCGCCCCTGAGCTGTCGCCGACGACGGCGACCAGCACGGGCTCGAGCGGGATCGACGTGACGACGGCGCGGTAGACGAACGCGGGGTCGAGCGCCGGGGTCAGGGTGACGATGCTGCGGTCGGTCAGCACCCTCGTGACGGCCGCGGTGGCGAGCGGCGAACCGGACGTCTCGCCGCCGAGCGGGTAGACGGCCAGCTCGGTCGTGTCGTCACCGATCGGTGCGGGCACCCCGTGGACCGCACCCGAGTCGATCGACCAGCCGTCGGGCAGGCGGCTCAGGGTCAGCGGGCGGGGAGTGGACGGCAGCGCGCCACCGAGAAACGGCCGGTCGAGCTCCGTCGCATCCGCAGTCTCGACCTGCGGGTGCTGGTCGGGGACCCGGCTCAGCACGTCGGCGGTCACGATGCGCAGGATCTCGCGGTACGACGGTCGCCCGTCCGCGTCGAGGACAGCGGCTTCGAGGGCCGCGGACAGTGCTCCTCGCTGGCGTCCTTGGACGGTGACCTCCTTGGCGGTCTCGGAGGACCGGCAGGCGGCGAGCAGCACGTGCCGGCCGGCGGGCGTCCACCGTCCGGTGCGGGTTGCCGGGACGGCGCCGCCGGTGCCGCCTGACTCTGCGGCGGCGGGGCCGAGGAAGGTCGACAAGGGACGCGGCCTCGGGTCGGGCGGGGCCAGTCGGACGACCTCGTCGGCGTCGCGGGTGCCGTCGCCGGAGTGGCAGCAGTCGAGGACCACGAGCGCGTGGCAGCCCGCCGAGGCGATGCCGTACAGCAGACCGGCGAGCTCCTTGTCGGCGAGGTCCCAGCTGCCCTCGGTGCGGCTGTCGACGCAGACGAGCGTCTCGTTCCGGTGGTCGGGCTCGAGGTCCCACAGCTCCTGCGGTGTCGCCTGCTGCGACCCGTGGCCGCTGTAGTAGAAGAGCGCCACGTCCTCCGGGCCGGCCTGGCCCAGGTGCTGCACGCACCCCTCGGTCACCGCGGCCCTCGTCGCCTCGGCATCGGTGAGGACGACGAGATCGAGCCCTGCGTCTCCTACCCGCTCGCGCAGCAGCGCCGCCATGCCCGCGACGTCGTTGACGCAGCCCGACAGCGGCGGGACGGGGGCGGGATAGGCGTCGATCCCGACCAGCAGGGCATACAGGTGTCCGGCCACCGCTCAGCCCGAGTCCCCGAGCGCAACGCTCTGCCAGCGGGCCGGCAGGTTCTGGTTGGGACCCGTGCGCTGGGCGTTGCTGCTCAGCATCGTGCGCAGCGCCCAGTCGGCTCCCGAGCCCTTGGCGTCGCTGATGTTCACGTTCATCGCCAGCACGGCGCCGCGCTGCGGCGCGACGGTGCGACCCACCGCAGACCACGGGACGCGGGCCTCGAGCTCGTAGCCGCCGTCGCGCAGGCGGGCGACGACCGAGATGGCAGGCTGCTCGGAGCCGGTCGCGAAGACGGGCCTGCCCCTCGAGCTGAGCCCGACCGTGTTGACGTCGGCCGCCGCCCGGCGGTCGGTGCCGTCGCGCAGGGCGAGGATGACGTGGAAGTCCTGCCCCCTGCGCACCGGAGCCGTGCGGCCGAGCTTGCGCGCGTCGGGGCCGATCTCGAACGAGACGGCGTCACCGTTCCACCACTGTGGGGCCGCCCCCTCGGCCGCGGTGACGACCGGGTCGACGACGACGGCGTGGAGGTAGAGGGCCTCGGCGTCCCACAGCGCCTGCCACGTGCCCGTGAGGCCGGCACGTCGGTTCGCGCCCCCGAAGACGGCGGCGTCGACGTCGTGCTCGGGCACCGACCGCCAGTCGTCGAACGAGCCGTCGACGGTCGGCGCGATCGGTGCGCACCCGATCGCCAGGTCGGTCGTCCCGGCCGTGGCGGTGCTCGACCCGCAGGCCGCCGACACCAGGGGGTCGGCCTTCTGCAGCAGCGTCGGCAGCACCCGCCACGCGAACCAGCCGCCCGCGAGCACGGCCACGAGCGTGATCGTGCGCACCCACGCGCCGACCGGCCGCCTGCGGTGCTGCCGGTCCGGCTGCCCCGAGACGGGGGAGGGACGAGCTCCAGTCTCGACGGGCCGTGTCTCGGCGGGCCGTGTCTCGGCGGGCCGTGTCTCGGCGGGCCGGGTGACGGTCTCCGGCTGCGGGGCCGGGTCCTGCTGGACGGTCGGGCGCACCCGCTCGAGCAGCTGCGCGACGTCCTGGTAGTCGGGTCGCTGGGTCGCGATCTGCTCGAGCAGCGGCAGCGCCAGCGCCGGTGCACCCGCCTGGATGGCACCCTGCGCCGCGTCGTAGAGGGACTCGAGCCGACTCTCCGACCGGTCGGCCGCCTCGGTGGCGCCGGCGGTGAAGCTGAACGGCTGCTCGGGGCCCGACCGCAGCAGCACCGCCGTGCCCCACTCGGACGCCTCGTCCGAGACGGCCATCGCCTTGCGCACCTCGCAGATCGCGGCGTCGATGCCGAGGCCTCGGGTGAGGAACCAGTAGAACTCGTGGCTGAACACCAGGGCGGCCCGGTCGGAGATCTCGGTCTGCATCGCGACGACTGCCGGCAGGCCCTGCCGGGCGAGGGCCTGCCCCACCCCCGAGAACGCGTCGCGGCCCGACGTCCGGGCGCCCTCGCACGCGTTGAGCACCGCAAGCTGCATGGTCCGGGCGTCGTGCAGCAGGGTGCCGAGGCGGGCACCCGAGACCCGGTGGGCCGTGCCGTCATCGCGTTCGAGGACGAGCACCCCCTCCTGCGCAGCCTGGTCGAAACCGCCGTGCCCGATGAAGTGGAAGACGTGGTAGTCGTCGAGGAGCGCTCGCTGGAGGCCGGTCAGCGTCGCGTCGTCGAGCACGGTGATGGTGAGCCGGCCGCTCGCGACGAGGTCGCCCGTGGTCGCCCTCAACAGCTGCTCCTCGCGGTCGACGGCCAGCGGGGGCATGTCGCTCGGGCTCGAGACCATCACGAGCACGCGCAGCGGCGCGTCGACGGCGACGGCCGGGGGTCGCTCCAGGGAGTCGATGAGCCGGACCACCGGCGTCTCCTGCGACAGGGTGAGGAAGCGGCCGAGCCGCGAGTCGTAGAGGTACTCCCACGGCACCGGGTCGAGGTCGGGCACGGCATCGAGCAGGAGCCGCAGCCGGAGGTCCCGGTCCTGCGCGCCGGCGGCGGACAGGCTGGCGCGGAAGGCCCGCCCGACGTCACCGCCCAGCAGGGCGTCACCGAGGCGGCGGCCGTACTCCTTGACGTCGACGGCGCGCGCCTCGGCCGGGGCGAGCCGGCGCGAGGAGACGCGAGGTGGCCCCACCGCGACCATGAACTGCGCGAGGTCGGTCGCGGTGAACGGGAGCGTGAACGGCGCCGACGCCTCGCCGGCGGGCGAGGCCAGGACGTGAGCGGCATACCCCTGGCCCTCACGGGTGACGGCGACGTCGAAGTCGAGGTACTCACGACCCATGGCGATCCTCTGTCCGCAGGAACGCGCTTGCGAAAGACAGTACGCCGGGGGTGCACGTCTGATACGTCGTTTCGACCCGAACGCGACGTCTCGGTAGAATCGTGGCGAGCGCGCGGTCGCGCTCGCGGACGAGGGAGCCGTACCCGCCCAGCGACAAGACGGCCAGATCGGAACGCCATGCACTGGCTCGTCCTCATCCTCTCCGGCGCGCTCGAGGCCGTCTGGGCCACGGCGCTCGCGGCCTCCGACGGCTTCCGTCGCCGTCGACCGACGCTGCTGTTCGTCGTCTCCCTCGTGCTGAGCATGCTCGGCCTCGCCTGGGCCATGACGGGCCTTCCCACCGGCACCGCGTATGCCGTGTGGGTCGGGATCGGTGCCGTCGGCACCGTGCTGCTCGCCGTCGCCCGGCGCGAGGAGCGCCTCGGCGCAGCCCGTGTCGCGCTGCTCGTCGTGCTCGTCGGCTGCGTCGCCGGCCTGAAGGCGGTGGCGTGATGCCCTGGGTCGTCCTGCTCGGCAGCGCCGTGCTCGAGGCGGTCTGGGCCTCGGCCCTCGGCGCCTCCGACGGCCTGAGCCGCCCGCTCCCCACCGTCGTCTTCCTCGTCGCCGGCGCCCTCAGCATGGTCGGGCTCGCCCGTGCGGTGCGCGTCATCCCCATCGGCACGGCGTATGCCGTCTGGACCGGCGTCGGTGCCGCCCTGACGGTCACGTGGGCGATGGCCGCGGGCGACGAGGAGTTCTCGCTCGTGCGGGTGCTGCTGCTGACGGGCATCGTCGGAGCCGTCATCGGCCTCAAGCTCGTCGGCCACGACCAGCCGGCGGCTTCGGGGCCTCCCACGCGGTCGGGGCCGAGTCCTTCTGGGTTCCCGCAGGGCTGACGGGTGCCCGGTGCGGTCCGGTTGCCCGCAAGTGGACCTATTTGACCCGTTCCGTGGTGCGATGTCGGGGCGCCCGGTGATGATGGTCGCGTTGCCCGCGGCAGTCGGCCGGGGCACGACACGAAGGGACTCTCACGTGCGCAGGACCACGACCTGGTCGATCGCTCTCGTCACGTCGCTGGCCATCTCGGGGGCCACCGGAGCAACGGTCGCCGCAGCGGCCACCACCGCGCCTGTCGCTGCCGGCACCGCCGCAGTGACCGTCGGCGGCAGTCAGGACCCGACGACCGCACGCCTGCTGGCGACGATCGAGGCCGACCTGCCCGCCGACTGGACGGCCCGGAAGGCGGCCGCTCTCGAGCGCTTCGGCATCGAGCGGTCGACGGCGCAGGAGGCGGTCGAGAGGGCCATCGACCCCACCCAGTACCAGTGCGCACCCACCAGGCTCGACGCATACGTCGGCGGCCTCCTGGCAGGCGTGGACCCCCGCATCTTCCGGGTGCTCGCGAGCGTCGGCGCTCTCGACTACGCCACCTACGACGCCATCCTCTTCGGGTCGCAGGGTGCTCCCGGCTACGCCCTGCCCAAGGCCTACGTCAACGAGCTGTCCCAGTCGTTCCGGGCGGCCCAGAAGTTCTGGGACACCGACGGGTCCGACATCCAGCTCATGGCGATGCACGGTGACCTCATGACCGACCCGGCACGGATCAGCCCGATCCTCCAGATCGTGTTCGGCGTGCCCCGGCCCGACGCGGACGCCATCGCCGCGGCCGTGGCCGAGCTGGTCGCGACCGACCCGGGCCTCCAGGGTGGGCAGAGCCCGATCTTCACGCTCAACGCGTTCGCCTTCTCTGCCGCCGGCGAGACCGACCCGGCCCTCTCGCGCCTTCCCGACAAGCTCGTCTTCGGCGACGGCATGCTCGACGCCCTGCAGGCGATCGGGGTCGGCGACATCGGCCCCCGCGCGGTGCTCGGCCACGAGTACGCCCACCACGTGCAGTACGACGCGGGCCTCACCGCCTCGCCGCTCACGGGTCCCGAGGCGACCCGCCGCACCGAGCTCATGGCCGACGCGTTCGGCACCTACTTCGTCACGCACAAGCGGGGCCTCGCGCTCAACGCGGCCCGCGTGCTCGAGGCCGAGCAGTCGTTCTACCAGGTCGGAGACTGCGGCTTCGACCGTCCGGGGCACCACGGCACGCCGAACCAGCGCCTCGCGGCGTCGACGTGGGGGTGGTCGGTCGCCGACGCCGCCCAGAAGCAGGGCCACGTGCTGCCGTCCCTGACGCTCGACGCGCAGTTCGAGGCGAAGCTCCCCGAGCTCGTGGCGCCCGACGCCTGACCGACTGACGACGAGTGCCCTGGCGACCCGGTGCGGCAGGGCACTCGTCGTGGCGGCCAGGCCGCACTAAGGTCACCGCATGGGTTCGTGGTGGCTCGAGGTCGTCGGCTGGGTAGGGTCGGCGGTGCTCGTCTGGTCGCTGCTGCAGACGCAGCTGCACCGGCTGCGCGTCATCAACCTCGTCGGCTGCCTCGTCCTCATCGGCTACAACGCCGTCAACCACGTCTGGCCGATGGTGGGGCTCAACGTCGTCCTCGCTGCCATCAACGTCTTCTACCTGACCCGGATGTCGCGCGAGAAGCACGACGCCGGCGCGTACGAGGTGCTCCAGGTGGCCGGTGACGACACCTACCTGCGCCACGTGCTGCGGGTCCACGAGGGCGACATCCGCCGCTACAACCCCGACTTCGTCTACGACCCGTTCTCCGGCGACGTCAGCTACCTCGTGCTCAAGGGCGACGAGACCGTCGGCGTCGTCATCGGCCGCGATGCCGGCAACCGCACCGCCCAGCTGCTCCTCGACTGGGTGACGCCGCGCTACCGCGACCTGTCGCCGGGCGAGTTCATCCTCGGCAGGGACGGACTGCTGCGGCGCCGCGGCTACCGGCGCTTCCTGCCACCGCCCGGCATGGTCGAGCCCTACTACGCCGGTCTGGGCCTGCGCCGCGACGGCGACGCGTTCGTGCTCTGACCCCTCGGGCGGCGACTGATCTGCCGCGGCTGCGTCGCCGCTGAGCAGGACCTTCATCTCGCGGGCGCGCGCCCCGGCTCTTGAACGCTCGTCCCGGCCCCTTCTGGCGCGCCTCCCGGCTCGGCCCGGCGGGCGAGCGCGATGCAGCCGGCCAGCGTCACGACGAAGGCGGCTGCCGCGAGCGGGCCCCGTCGCGGCTGCACCCGGTCACCCAGGACCAGCAGCCCGACGAGCGCGGGCACGACGGTCTCGGTGGCGAAGGTGAGCGCCGCCACCGACGTGACCCGCCCGCGCGCCAGGGCGAGGGCGTAGGCAGTCGCAGCCAGCGCGGCGTGCGCCGCCAGCGCCCACGCGAGTCCGTCGGTCAGCAGGTGCCAGGCAGGCTGCGGCACCTCGAGCAGCCGCGCCGCCACGCCGACCCCGCCGAAGCCGAGCCCCGCCGCCACGCTGAGCACGACGGGGGCGCGTCGGTGGTCGTGGTCGAGCGCCCCGACGCCGACCAGGGCGGCCACGACCGTCGCTGCGGCCAGCAGCCACCACGCGGTTCCGTCGCCGGGGCGAGCTGCCGGCCCGTCCGCGGCCGCGAGCGCCAGGCCGGTCAGGCCCAGGCCCACGGCGACGAGGGCTGCGACCTCCGTAGCGCCGATCCGCAGGCGCAGGAACAGTACCGACAGCAGTGCCGTCACCGCGACCGACGCGGCGACGGCTGACTCGACGAGGAAGAGCGGCAGGGTGCGTAGGGCGGCCACCGACGCGAGGAAGCCGAGACCGTCGAGACCGAGCCCCACGGCATACGGCCAGGCCGTGCGGAGCCGACTCGCCAGGGGCAGGTCCGGCGCGGTGGCGGCGAGCCGGCGTACGCCGACGGCCTGCACCACCGAGGCGGCGCCGTAGGCGAGCGCCGCGAGCAGTGCGCCGAGGAGGCCGAGCGTCACGCGCCGATCGTGGCAACCGCGGCTGGGAGGAGGCTGCGGATCAGGTGACGCGCTGGCACTTGCTCATGAAGCGGTCGGGGTCGACGACCGCGCGGTGGATCTCGCCCTTGGCGAGCTCCTCGCCCTCCGGGTCGGTGACGGTGACGTGGCACACGAGGCGGCGACCGTCGTTGATCGGCTCGGCGCAGTGGACCGTCACCTCCGAGCCGACGGGGCTGCCCTTGACGTGCTCGATCTTGACCATCGTGCCGACGGTGGTGTGGTCGGCGTCGATGTTCTGCTTGCAGACCTGGAAGGCG
>JABFXB010000267.1 GCA_013361975.1 Dermatophilaceae bacterium | reverse complement strand
CGCAGCGGCGCAGGTAGGCCGGGACCGTCCAGAGGTCGCCGACGAGGTCGGTGGCCTCGAGCATCGGCCACGCACGGTGGAGGGCGGCCCGAAGGTCGCGGTCGCGCTCGACCGCGACGCGCACCATGTCGGGCGTCGCCTCCTCGTCGTCCGGGTCGAGATCATGCCGGTCGACGACGATCGACACGAGCTCGTCCCAGATGACGTCGCGCGCCTCGTTGTGCGGCGTGCCGGGGGAGGGCGCCTCGAAGGCCGCCGCCCAGTCGTCGGGCCCGAGCACGACGTCGTCCCAGGGCGTCGACACCTCGAACCGCTCGGTGGGCGGCTCCTCGTAGAGCGCGACGGCGGGGTCGATCGCACGGACGAGCGCCACCGAGGCCTTGAGCCCGGCGACCTCGGGGTCAGCCTCCTCGGGCGCCGTCGCCCCCTCGGGCACCAGGTCGCGCAACGTGCAGGTCTGCACACCCTCCTCACCGAGGCTGGGCAGCACGTCCGAGACGTAGGCGAGGTAGGGCTCGTGGGGTCCGACGAACAGCACGCCGCCGCGCCGGTGCCCGAGGCGTGGGTCGGAGTAGAGCAGGTATGCCGTCCGGTGCAGGGCGACGACCGTCTTGCCGGTGCCGGGGCCGCCGTCGACGACGAGCGGCCCGCGCGACCCGGCGCGCACGATGGCGTCCTGGTCCGCCTGGATGGTGCCGAGCACGTCGCGCATCCGGGCAGACCGGTTGGCGCCGAGGCTGGCGATGAACGCGGACTGGTCGTCGAGGGCGGCGTGGTGGTCGATGCCGTCGTCGACGAAGACCTCGTCCCAGTAGTCGCTGACGCGTCCGTGCGTCCAGCGGTAGCGGCGCCGGTTCGCCAGGCCCATCGGGTTGCCGTGGGTGGCGCCGAAGAACGGCTCGGCTGCGGGGGAGCGCCAGTCGACGAGCAGGCGCCGGCCGTCCTCGTCGGTCAGGCCGAAGCGGCCCACGTAGACCGGCTCGGAGGCCCCGGAGTCGCCCTGTGCGACCATCCGCCCGAGGGTCAGGTCGATGCCGTAGCGGCGCAGCGCCCGCAGGCGCGCGGTGAGGCGGTGCACCTCCTGGTCTCGCTCGAGGGCGGTCTGGCCGTGCCCGGCCCGCGCGCGCCGCACCGTGTCGAGCCGCTCGGCCAGCTCCGTCACCGTGCGGTCGAGGCTGCGGGCGATGGCGGCGAAGTGCTCCGCGTCGGCGGCGACGAGGGCGGGGTCGGACTTGTGGGAGAGGTGGGCGGGCAGGTCGAAGGCGTCGGTCGTCGGTGCTGTCACGTCGGGCTCCGCTCGGGTGTCGCGACCAGGGTGGACCGCGATTCTCGACCACGAGCGGGACCTTGCCGCAAGGCCCCCCGTGCGCTATACGTTGGAAGTGGAGGGACGAGGTCCCTCCTTCTCCATGCCCGGCGCCGACTCGCTGTCGCGACCGAGCGATGCGGCATACGCCTGCTGGCGGGCCGACGGCCGGTCGAGACGCAGGCGGCCGCGCAGCCGCCCGACAGGACGTTCGACGAGCACCCACGACAGCCACGACACGAGCACCGCCGCGGCGATGAGCAGCAGGTTGCGCGGCGTCGAGTGCTCTCCGAGCAGCTGGCTGTTGATGAAGGTCTGGTGCCACAGATAGAGCGCGTAGCTGATCGTGCCGAAAAAGACCATGACGCGTGAACCGACGACACGGGAACTGCCCGTCGCCGCGGCGAACACGAGCCACACCCCGATGAACGCGTACACGGCACCGAGCGGGCGGAAGAGCGGGTGGTCGACCTCGAGGCCGTGGCCCGGGAACGCGGACACCGCCACCATGACGAGGAAGGGGACGAGCGGGCTGGTGGTCGGCAGCTCCCAAGCGTGGCGACGGACGGCCGCCAGGGCGAACGCCAGCGCGACGCCGAGGAGGAGCGCGAACGCGTTGGTCTCGGTGGAGATGTCGAGCCGGGCCGCGGTGCCTTGCGTCCACACCGAGTAGAAGGTCGCGAGGGCGGCCAGGGCGAGCACGACCGCGACCGCCCGCGATCGCAGCCAGCTCATGAGCGCGATGAACACCGCGGGCCAGACGACGTAGAACTGCTCCTCGACCGACAGCGACCAGAGGTGGTTGAGCACCCCGAGGTCGGTGCCCGCGATGCGCACCCAGTTGCCGACGTAGAGCAGCGACGCGAGCGCCGCGACGGGGTAGTCGGTGAGGCGGTCGTCGCCCGTGGCGAGCAGCAGCGGCGGCACGAGAAGGAGGAGCAGCAGGAGGGCGGGCAGCAGTCGAAGCGCGCGACGGCCCCAGAAGCGCCACAGGCTGATCGAGCCCCACCGGTCCCACTCGCGCAGCAGCAGGCTCGTGATGAGGTGGCCGGAGAGCACGAAGAAGAGCGTCACCCCGGAGAGGCCGCCCCAGCGGACGGGCAGGCCGGAGTGCGCGGCGACGACGAGGAGGATCGCGAGTCCTCGGACGCCGTCGAGGTCGCGGCTGCGGCTGTGCTGCACGCGGACAAGGCTAGGGGTGGACCCGGTCTAGGATGAAACCTCGGTGCCGCACGCCGACCGCGTGCGTGGCCACCTGAACCCGCGGCCCCACGCGCCGCACCCCACCCGTCCTCGGAAGGATCCTCCGTGCTCCGCACTCACGAGGCCGGCACGCTCCGTGCCGACCACGCAGGCCAGACCGTCACCCTCACCGGCTGGGTGGCGCGACGTCGAGACCACGGCGGGGTGGCCTTCCTCGATCTTCGTGACGCCTCGGGCGTCGCCCAGGTCGTGGCCCGCGACGAGGTTCTCGCCCAGGGCGGGGCGCACGACGTGCGCAACGAGTACTGCGTCAAGGTGACCGGAGAGGTGCGCGAGCGCCCCGAGGGCAACGCCAACCCCGATCTGCCGACCGGCGACATCGAGGTGCTCGTCAGCGAGCTCGAGGTGCTCAACGCCGCGGCCCCGCTGCCGTTCCAGATCGACGAGCGCGTCACCGTCGGCGAGGAGGCGCGCCTCAAGCACCGCTACCTCGACCTGCGCCGCCCCGGCGACAGCTCGGCCGGCTCGGCGATCCGCCTGCGCTCCAAGGCCAACGCGGCCGCGCGCAGGGTGCTCGGCGACCGTGACTTCGTCGAGATCGAGACGCCCACCCTGACCCGGTCGACGCCCGAGGGTGCCCGCGACTTCCTCGTGCCGGCCCG
Organism: Dermatophilaceae bacterium; assembly: GCA_013361975.1. Classification (GTDB taxonomy): domain Bacteria; phylum Actinomycetota; class Actinomycetes; order Actinomycetales; family Dermatophilaceae; genus Terrabacter. The sequence continues at coordinate 67 of JABFXB010000267.1, read as the reverse complement.
CCTCGCGCCCGGCTCCTGGTACGCCCTGCCGCAGAGTCCCCAGCTGTTCAAGCAGCTGCTCATGGTG
>JABFXB010000143.1 GCA_013361975.1 Dermatophilaceae bacterium | reverse complement strand
TCCCTCTCGCGCAGCAGGACGATCGGCTGGTTCGTGGGCATCTCGACACGGACACCCAGGACATCGACCTCTCTCACTCCTCCACCGTACCCCGCGCTCAGAGCAGTCGGGACGGCCTCAGCGCGGCAGGCGCGCTCGGACCAGTGCGACGTGGAGCGCGATGCAGGCAGAGGCGATCTCGGCTGCGCGATCCTCACGGGGTCCGCTCGCCCTGCGTGTCGCCAGGACCTGTTCGACGAGCCCGATCTCGCGGTCTGCGGCCGTGCGGAACGGCCGCAGGTGTCGTGCCTCGAGGCCGTGCGAGGCCAGCGTGTGGGCTGCCGCGGCGACGGCCAGGGACTCGTGGCCGAAGCGGCCGTTGGCGTCGGGCTGCAGCAGCCCGTAGGTCTCGAGGGCGTTCATCGTGTCGCGGTCGATCCCTGTCGCCTCGCGCAGCTCGGGACCCGTGAGGAACACGTCACGGTGACCCACCAACGCCCGAGGCCCCGGCACCTCGGGGTCGGGCGTCGGCGCCGGAGGCCGGGGCCGGCCGTCGTGCTCGTCGCCCGGGTCGGAGAGGCCGCGGTCGAGCGCGTCGAGCGCCTCACGGATGACCTTGAGCGGCCAGTAGCGATCGCGCTGGGCCGCCAGCACGTAGCGCAGACGGCGCAGGTCGTCGTCGGTGTAGGTGCGGTAGCCGGAGGCGGTGCGGTGCGGCAGGACGAGCCCCTCGGCCTCGAGGAAGCGGATCTTGGAGGCCGTGACGTCGGGGAAGTCGTCGGACAGCGCGGCCAGGACCTTGCCGATCGTGAGCCGCCGTGGCGCGGGCGAGGTCACGTCACCCTCGCCGGCCGCCACCGACGACCCGCCGGACGTGCTACCGGTCATGAGTGAGAATGCTGGGGCGCCCCGGACGAGTAGTAGACGAGACGGAACTTGCCGATCTGGACCTCGTCGCCCTGGTGCAGCGCGGCCTCGTCGATGCGCTCACGGTTGACGTACGTGCCGTTCAGCGAACCGGAGTCGCGCACGGTGTAGCCGCCGCCGCGCGCCAGGAACGTGGCGTGCTTGCGCGACACCGTGACGTCGTCGAGGAAGATGTCGGAGTCGGGGTGGCGGCCCGCTGCGACCTCCTGGTCGTCGAGCAGGAACCGGGCGCCCGTGTTGGGGCCGCGCAGCACGACGAGCAGGGCCGTGCCCGGGCGCAGGGCGTCGATCGTGGCGGAGTCCTCGGCACTGAGCCCCCGGGGGGCGGCGGTCTCGGCGTTCTCCTGGGCAGGGACGCCTTGGAACCGCATGGTGCGTGGTTCGACGTTCATGTCGTCGGGGTCGGGCAGGTCGCTCGACATGCGGTCCTCCTCTGTGGCGCGGGCGGATCGGGCTCAGACCACTCTAGTTGACCCGGGCAGGACGAGACCCTGCCCGGGGCGGTGGCCGTGCGGTGGGTCAGGACAGGGACGACGTGTAGGCCGAGGCGTCCATGAGGCCGTCGACCGCTGACGCGTCGGCTGGGCGCATCTCGAACATCCAGCCCTCCCCGTAGGGGTCGGAGTTGATGAGCTCGGGCGAGGCGTCGAGGGCGGAGTTCGTCGCCGTCACCTCGCCCTCGAGCGGCGCGTAGACGTCACTCACCGACTTGGTGGACTCGACCTCGCCGCAGGAGTCACCCGACGAGAGGGTGTCGCCCACCGCCGGCAGGGAGACGTAGACGACGTCACCGAGGGCGTCCTGGGCGAAGGAGGTGATGCCGATGCGGACCACGCCGTCGTCGCCGACGCGGACCCACTCGTGGTCGCTGGTGTAGCGCAGGTCGGAGGGGTAGTCCAGCTCGCTCATGTCGCTCCTTCGTCGGTGGGCGGCCCCGGAGAGGCCGGGTGGCTGCGGTGGCATCGCGGCTCGGGCGCCGGCGTCGATGCGCCGGCACCTGAGAGGATGCCATGCCCGCGGCGTACGCGCAGGAGGTGGTGCCCAGCGAGTCGCGACGATCGGGCGTGGCCGGACCCGTCAGGGGCGGGTGGTCACTCGACGGGCTTCGCGTGCGTCATCTCGGTGGGCCGGTGCAGGGAGGTGATCTCCACCAGGCTCGACTCGGTGATGGTCGCGTTCGCGCCCTTCTGGCGCACCGTCTCGACGATGCCGCCGGGGATCGTCATGGCCGACGAGAGCGTCTTCGAGTCACCGATCACCTTGACCACGATGGGGCGGCTCACCGGGGTGCCGTCGACGACGAGGTCGCCGTTGCGGTCGCCGATGAACGACGACGCGACGACGCGCACCCCGCCGACGTCGATGGCCTCGGCCCCCGCGTCTCGGAGCTCCTGGATGAGGTCGAGGACGATCGGGCCGTTGACCTGCCGGTCCGGGTCGCTGATGCGCAGCGTGATGCCCGGGCCCTTGGTGGCGATCGTGCCGGCCAGGATGCCGAGGGTGTCGACCCGCTTCTGGGCCTGCTCGAGCGCCTCCCCCGCGGTGCCCGTGCCGCTCTTGAGTCGGTCTCGGGTCGCCTCCAGCTCGCGGACCTGCTGGTCGAGGCGCGACGAGCGGGCGGACACGTCGTCGAGCACCCGGATGAGGTCCGACTGGCTCAGCTCGTCCAGCCCTCGCTGGCTGGTCAGCTGCACCTGGGCGGCGATCCCGGCCCCGAGCAGGACGGCGAGCAGCGCCGCCAGCAGGTTGGCGCGGGTGGCCCTGGGCCGGCTCATCTTGAACAGCCGTCCCCAGGCGTCCCTGCCCTCGACCGGGGGACGCGCCGTCACGCGCTCGCGCGCCTCCGGAGAGGTGAAGTCCGGGTCGGCGCCGTCGTCCACGGCCGTGCCGAAGACGGGGCTCGGCGGCGTCGCCTCGACCTCGTCGGCCAGCGCCTCGTCGGTCGCCACGTCGTGGGCCGGCACGTCGTCGATGGGCTTCGTCTCGTCGACGGCCGCCGTCTCGTCGACGGGCTCGGCCTGCTTCTTCCCCTTCTCGCGACCGGCCATCGGTCAGGCCTTGAAGAGGTGGCGACGGATGGAGGCCACGTTGGAGAAGATGCGCACGCCGAGCACGACCACCACGCCGGTGGACAGCTGGGAGCCGACGCCGAGCTGGTCGCCGAGGAAGACGATGAAGGCCGCCACGACGACGTTCGAGAGGAACGAGACGACGAAGACCTTGTCGTTGAAGATCCCGTCGAGGATGGCGCGGAGGGCGCCGAACACGGCGTCGAGCGCGGCGATGACCGCGATCGGCAGGTAGGGCTGGAGCCACACCGGCACCGACGGGTTGAGGAAG
>JABFXB010000447.1 GCA_013361975.1 Dermatophilaceae bacterium | reverse complement strand
GCGTCGGCGACGGGATGCGCGACCAGCGCCCCGAGGGCGTCGCGCAGGCGACCGAAGACCTGGGGGTCGCCGAGGACGTCGGTGTCGATCGTCGACTGCGACACGACCACCTGGTCGAGCACGACGGCACCGGCGATGCCGGCCGAACGGCGGGCGTCCTCGTGCGCCCACTTGCCGCCGTAGGGCGTGGGCGTCGCGCCGATGACGGCGAAGGGCTTGCCCGCGATGGCTCCCTGGCCGTACGGCCGCGACAGCCAGTCGATGGCGTTGTTCAGAACGGCGGGCATGGTGCCGTTGTACTCGGGCGTCACGACGAGCACGCGGTCGGCGCCGGCCACGGCGGTGCGCAGGTCGGCGGCGGGAGCGGGCACCTGCTCGCCGTCGATGTCCTCGTTGTAGAACGGCAGCGCCGCGAGACCGTCGACGATCTCGACCTCGACGCCCGCCGGCGCCTGGTCGCGCAGGCTCTCGGCGATGCGGCGGTTCACGGACTCGGCACGGAGGCTGCCGACGAGGACGGCGACGCGGGTGGGGGCGGTGTGGCTGGGGGCAGAAGTCATGATGTCCCAAACGGACCAGGGTCCGTTTCTATTCCGTCCAGCCCCGGCGACTTCCACCTAGGATCACGACCGTGTCCACGGAGCCGTCGGTCGAGCGCCAGCTCTTCGACCTGCGCGCCCACACGGAGCCCGAGCGCCACGAGCCGCACGAGCGCCGTGACGCGGCGCGCAACCGCGTGCTGCTGCTCGACGCCGCCCACCGGCTCGTCGACCGCGACGGCGTCGCGGCCGTGACGATGGACGCCGTCGCCGCCGAGGCCGGGGTCGGCAAGGGCACGGTGTTCCGACGGTTCGGCAGCAGGGCGGGCCTCATGACGGCCCTGCTCGACCACACCGAGGCGCGCTGGCAGGGCCGGGTGATCTCGGGCCCTCCCCCGCTGGGACCGGGGACCCCGCCGCTCGAGCGGCTGCTCGCCTTCGGCGCCTCACGCCTCGACCGCACCATCGCCAGCGCCGACCTCATGGCTGCCGCAGCGGGCCGCCACGGCAGGTCCGGGCCCGCCGTCGCGTTCTGGACCGTGCACGTGCGTCACCTGCTCACCGAGCTCGGCGTCACCGGCGACCTCCCGCTGCTCGCGATGGCGCTCCTCGCACCGCTCGACGTCACCATCGTGAGCCAGCAGCTCGGGGCCGGTGTGAGCCGCGAACGCATCCTGGCTGCCTGGACCGACCTCGCCGAGCGCGTCGTCGCAGGCCGCTGAGGCCGCCACACAGCAGACGTCCAGCAACCGTCCAGCAACCGTCGATGCCGGGAGGGGATCCTGTCGGACATGGGCACCCGTCACCCGGGGCCGCCGGCTCCCCATCGTTCAGCGCGCCTGCTCACGGGCTTGTACGCGGCAGCCACGGTCGTCGCCCTCGTGCTGACCCTCGTGGCCCGTCGCCGCCCCGAGCCGGTGGAGTTCGAAGCGGTCTTCGGCCTGCTCAACGTACCCGTCGCGCGCACCTTCGTCTCCGTGGTCGTGCTCGCCCTCGTCACGCGAGCCCTGCTCGGGCGCAAGCGGATCGGGCTCTGGCTCGCCGCCCTCTTCCAGGTGCTCGGCCTCTACGTCGGCGTGGTCGCGCTGGTCCCTGCCGCCCGGCTTCCGCTCGTGCGGATGTGGGAGAGCCGCGGCGACCTCGGTCGGGGGCTCGACATCGCCGCGATGGCCGTCGCCGTCGCCGCGCTGTGGTGGCTGCGCCGCATCCGTGCGGAGTTCACCGGAAGACTGCAGCGGGGGTCGTGGTGGGTCGCGCTGGCGGCCCTCGCGATCGGCACCGCCGTCACGCTCGGCGTCGCGTGGGGCCTGCTCAGCGCGGTGGGGGCACCTCGCTCCGAGGTCGACACCATCGTCGGTACGGTGCTCGCCGCCTTCGGCGGGGTGGCCCGACATGCGCTCGTGGGTGTGCCGGAGTGGGTCGTCGAAGCCGTCGCGGTCTGCGCCGGTCTCACCATCCTCACGACCGTCGCCCTGTTCCTGGCGTCGGCCAGGCCGGGCAGCCGGTGGTCCCCCGACCGAGAGGTCGCTCTCCGACGCCTCCTCGCCCGGCACGGCGCCGACGACTCGCTCGGCTACTTCGCCACACGCCGCGACAAGGCATCCGTCTTCTCGCCCGACGGCCGGGCCGCGGTGACCTACCGCGTGCTCGCAGGCGTGTCCCTGGCGTCGTCCGACCCCGTGGGCGATCCCGACAGCTGGCGTGCAGCGATCGAGGCCTGGCGCTCCGAGGCGCGCGAGTTCGGGTGGGTCCCCGCGGTGCTCGGCACGAGCGAGCGGGGCGCACGCGCGTACGCCGCGACGGGCGGGATGCGTGTGCTCCGGCTCGGCGACGAGGCGGTGCTCGACCCGGAGCGGTTCGACCTGCGCCGGGCCTCCCTGTCACCGGTGCGCCACGCCGTCAAGCGGGCGACCCGGGCCGGGGTCACCGTCCAGGTGCGCCGCCAGCGCGAGCTGCCGCCGGTCGAGCTCGCCGAGGTGGTCGAGCGCGTCGACGACTGGCGGCACGGCGACACCGAGCGTGGCTTCTCGATGGCGCTCGGCCGTCAGGGCGACCCGTCCGACGGCGACGTCCTGCTGGTGACGGCGCACCTCGACGGGCCGGGCGGCCCGCAGCTCGTCGGCGTGCTCGGCCTCGTGCCGTGGGGGCGCCACGGCGTCTCGCTCGACGTCATGCGCCGTTCGCCCGACGCCCCGAACGGCGTCACCGAGCTCATGGTCAGCGAGCTGCTCGCGCAGGCGCACCCGCTCGGCCTGCGCCGGCTGTCGCTCAACTTCTGCCTCTTCCGGGCCGTCTTCGAGGACGCCGAGCGCCTCGGCTCGGGGTCACTCACCCGCGTGGGCGCCTCGGTGCTCGGCCGGCTCGACCGTTTCTGGCAGCTCGAGCGCCTCTACCGCTCCAACGAGAAGTTCGAGCCGACGTGGGAACCGCGCTTCCTCTGCTACGACGACGCGGTGTCGCTGCCCCAGGTCGCCGTCGCGGCCGGTGCCGTCGAGGGCTTCCTGCCGTGGCCGGGGCCGCGAGGGGCCGGCGGTGCGCTCGACGCCCCGCACCTCGCCGAGCTGGACGCGATCGCCGCCGAGGCCCGCTCGCACGACCCCGGCACGCTCGGGCCGCGCCGCACCGACCAGTTCCGCCATCGCGCCGCGACCGTGGACCGGCTGCGCGCAGCCGGGCTGGACGCCTACCCGGTCGCCGCGGCCGCCAAGA
>JABFXB010000272.1 GCA_013361975.1 Dermatophilaceae bacterium | reverse complement strand
TACCCGGCCGGCTCCGCCGCGGCAGGCACCCGACGGGCCGGTGCCGATCTCGGAGCCGTGCGGCGGCCACCCGGTTCGGGCGGCCTGGACCCACGGCGACTCGACGACCTCGCGGCGAGCGAGGACGCCGCCGCCGGCCAGGCACCGGGGCAGCAGCCGGCGACCACGGGCCCGTCGTTCGCCGGAGAGCTCGGCAGCTACCTCGTCGGGCGCGGCATACCCGCGGGGACCTATGCGTCCCAAGGGGGCCTGAAAGGGCGCACCTGCCACTGGTTCCGGCTCAAGGGGCTGTCCGGCACCCCCGCCGACGTCGTGGCCTCCGGTGCGGCCACCGGCCCCACCCGCGTCACGATCGTCAAGCAGGACGCCTTCTTCCAGACCCGCGACTGCGCCACCTGGCACCGGCTCGCCGGCTGACCCGAGCCGTGCGGCCGCCACCAGGCGGCCCGAGGGCGTATGCCGTCCTGCGCGCCGGGCGCTCAGCTGCCCTGCCGAGCCGGCCGTCGAGCCGGGTCCAGCAGCTGCGCGAGGTGCAGGCTGTCGCGATCGCGCAGATCGGTGATCTGGGTGCGGCAGGAGAACCCGTCGGCGAGCACGACCGCGTCCGGCCTGGCGTCGATCGCCGGCAGCAGGTTCTGGCCGGCCACGGCGAGAGACACGTCGTAGTGGCCGATCTCGACGCCGAAGTTGCCGGCGAGCCCGCAGCACCCGGCGAGGGTCTCGACCGAGGCGCCCGTGGCCGTCAGCAGGTCGGCGTCCGCCTTCCAGCCGAGCACGGCGTGGTGGTGGCAGTGCGGCTGCGCGACGACGGTGGTCCCGGTGAGGTCGGGGCCGGTCCAGCCCGGCGTCTCGGCGAGCAGCTCGGCCAGCGTGCGCACCCGCGACGAGACCAGCGCGGCGTCCTCGTCGCCCGGGAGGAGCTCGTGCACGTCGGAGCGCAGCACCGCCGTGCACGACGGCTCGATCCCGATGATGGGCACCCCGGCGCGGGCGTCGTCGGCGAGCGCCGCGACCGTCCGGCGCAGGATGGTCCTGGCCGAGTCCAGCTGGCCCGTGGTGATCCACGTGAGACCGCAGCACACCGACCCGCCCGGCAGACGCGGCTCGTAGCCGGCGTCGCGCAGCACCCGCACCGTCGCCTCTGCGACCTCGGGAGAGAAGGCGTCGGTGAACGAGTCTGCAAACAGCACCACTGGTTTCAGGTCCGACGCAGCCGGCTGGAAGGTGCGACGGAACGGACGTCGGGCGAAGGCCGGGATGGAGCGCCTCTTGTCGACGCCGGCGAGCCACAGGGAGAGCGAGCCGACGACGGGCAGCGTGAGGGCCCGGTTGGCCAGTCCGGGCACCCGCCCCCCGAGACGGGCCCACATGGGGAGCTTGCCGAGGGTGTAGTGCGAGCGCGGTCGCAGCCGGCGCCGGTACGTCTGGTGCAGCACCTCGGACTTGTAGGTCGCCATGTCGATGCCGGTGGGGCAGTCGGAGGCGCAGCCCTTGCAGGAGAGGCACAGGTCCATCGCCTCGTGCACCGCCGGGTGCGACCACGGCAGCTCGCCGCGCACGACCTCCTGCAGCACCCGGGCGCGGCCGCGGGTGGAGTCCTTCTCCTCGCGGGTGGCGAGGTAGGAGGGGCACATGACACCCCCGGCAGCCGAGTTGTCGGCGCGGCACTTGCCGACGCCGGTGCAGCGGTGCACCGCCTGGGCGAGGTCGCCGCCGTCATGGGGATAGGCCATGCCGAGGTGGCGCACCGGGAAGTGCCCTGCCGGCCGCACGTCGGCGTCGACCGGGTCGGGGTCGACGAGCACGCCCGGGTTGAGCAGGTTGTCCGGGTCGAAGGCGTGCTTGATCGCTCCGAAGAGCGAGATGGCGTCGGCGGAGTACATGTGGGGCAGCAGCTCGGACCGCGCCCTGCCGTCGCCGTGCTCCCCGGAGAGGGATCCCCCGAATCCGCCCACCAGCCTTGCCGACTCGGTCAGGAAGGCGCGCATGACACTGGTGCCGTCGGGCCGGTCGAGCGGCAGGTCGAGGCGCACGTGCATGCACCCGTCGCCGAAGTGGCCGAAGGGGGCCGACGTCATGCCGTAGGCGCTGACGAGGTCGTCGAAGGCCGAGAGGTACTCGCCCAGGCGCGCGGGCGGCACGGCCGCGTCCTCCCAGCCGGGCCAGGCCGGCTTGCCCGAAGGCGCCCTGCCGGCGAGGCCGGCCCCGTCCTCACGGATCCGCCACAGCCGCGCCTGCACGGCCGGGTCGACGACGACCTCGGCGTCCTCGGCAAGGCCCTCGCGCACCAGCGCTCGCGCCCGGCTGGTGACCTCCTCGAGGTCCTCGCCGGCGAACTCGACGAAGAGCCAGGCTCGCCCGCTCGGCAGCGGTGGGATCGCATCGGGACCGCGCCGGGCCCGCAGCACGTCGATGAGTCGCGAGTCGAGGCCCTCGCACGAGGTCGGTGCGTGCGCGACGACGGCGGGAGCAGCCCGTCCGGCGGCGACGATGTCGTCGAAGCCGAGCACGACGACGACGCGCACGGAGGCGTCGACGACGAGCCTGACGGTCGCGCCGGTGATGACCCCGAGGGTCCCCTCCGACCCGACGAGCGCCTGCGTGAGGTCGAACCGCTCGGGCAGCAGGTGGTGCGCGGCGTAGCCGGACACCTGCCGGCCGAACCGGTCGAACTCGGTGCGGGCCGTCGAGAGGTGACGCGACATGACGGTGCGGACGCCGGACAGCACGGCGTCGGGGCCCGTCGCGAACGGCATACCGGCGGGGTCGTAGCCCGTGACGAGGTGCTCACCGGCGGCGGTGAGCAGCTCGAGCCCCGCCACGTTGTCGGAGGTGCGGCCGTAGGCGAGCGACCGCGAGCCGCAGGCGTTGTTGCCGATCATCCCGCCGATCGTGCAGCGCGGGTGCGTCGACGGGTCGGGCCCGAACCGTATGCCGTGCGGTGCGACCGCCTTCTGGAGCACGGCGTGGACGGTGCCGGGCTCGACGACGGCGGTGCGGGTCTCCGGGTCGACGGAGAGGACGCGGTTCATGTGCCGGGAGAAGTCGAGGACGATCCCGCGCCCCACGGCGTTGCCCGCCACGGACGTGCCGGCTCCTCGCGCGGTGATCGGCACGCCGGTCTCGCGCGCGACCGTGAGCGCTGCGGCGACGTCGTCGACGCCACGCGGGCGCACGACGGCGAGCGGGAGGATGCGGTAGAGCGAGGCGTCGGAGGCGTACATGCTGCGGGTGCCGGCGTCGGCCCGC
>JABFXB010000205.1 GCA_013361975.1 Dermatophilaceae bacterium | reverse complement strand
GACGACGCACGCAGGATCGTCGACCCGAGGCGCACCGGACGGGCCCCCGCAGACTGCAGCGCCTCGACCTCGCGTTGGCTGATTCCGCCCTCGGGCCCGACGACGAGGAGCACGTCGCCGTCGTGCGGCAGCTCGACCGAGGCGAGCGGCTCGGTGGCGTCCTCGTGGAGCACGAGCGTCAGGGCCGACTCGCCCACGCGCGCCACGAGCGGAGTGAGCCCGACGGCGGGGGACGTCACCGGCATACGGGCGCGGCGGGACTGCTTCGTCGCCCGCGTCACCACGGCCGCCCACTTGGCGAGCGACTTGGCGGCGCGTTCGCCACGCCACACCACGACGGACCGCTCGGCCTGCCAGGGGACGACCTCGTCGACACCGAGCTCGGTGGCGGCCTCGATGGCCTGCTCGTCGCGGTCGCCCTTGGCCAGGGCCTGCACGAGCACGAAGCGAGGCGAGGGTGCAGGGTCGTCGGCGACCTGCAGCACGGTGCCGCGCACCGACGCCCGGTCGACGTCGGTCGCCTCGAGCAGCAGGCGACGGCCCGCGCCGTCGGCGACGAAGTAGCGCTCCCCCACCCGCAGGCGCACCACGGCTGCGGCGTGCCGGCCCTCGTCGCCGTCGAGCAGCAGCGAGGCACCCTCGGCCGCTGCCGCGACGGAGGACGGCTCGCCGAGGAAGAGCTGGTGGGTCACCGGGCACTCACCGGAACGGTCACTTCTCCTTGAAGGCGTCGCGCAGCTTGCCGAAGAGGCCCTTGTTCGCCGGCGCCAGGCGACCCTCGGGACGCTCCTCGCCCCGCAGCGCGGCGAACTGGCGCAGCAGCTCCTGCTGCTCCTCGGTCAGGCGCGTCGGCGTCAGCACGTTCGCGTGCACGAGCAGATCGCCGCGGCCGCCGTGGCGCAGGTGCGTGACGCCGAGGCCACGCAGCGTCAGCACGTCGCCGCTCTGGGTGCCCGCCTTGATCTCGAGGTCCTGCATGCCGTCGAAGGTGGACAGCTTGAAGCTGGTGCCGAGCGCGGCGGCTGCCATCGGCAGCTCGACGCTGCAGTGCAGGTCGTCGCCGCGACGGGTGTAGGTCTCGTGGTTGAGCACCCGGATCTCGACGTAGAGGTCGGCGGCCGGTCCGTTGCCGGGGCCCACCTCGCCCTCACCGGTGAGCTGGATGCGGGTGCCGGTGTCGACGCCGGCCGGCACCTTGAGCTTGAGCGACCGACGCGTGCGCACGCGGCCGTCGCCGGAGCAGTCGTGGCACGGGTCGGTCAGCGTGGAGCCGTAGCCCTGGCAGTTCACGCACGGGCGCGAGGTCATGACCTGGCCGAGGAAGCTGCGCTGGATCTGCTGCACCTCACCGGCGCCCTTGCAGATCGGGCAGGTCTGGCGGCCGGTGCCCGGCTCGGCGCCGTCGCCGCCGCAGCGGTTGCAACCCACGGCGGTGTCGAGGGTGAGCTCCTCCTCGGAGCCGAAGACGGCCTTGGCGAGGTCGATGTCGAGGCGCACGAGGGCGTCCTGCCCGCGCTGGGTGCGCTGGCGCGGGCCGCGCGTGCCGGCCGTCGCACCGGCTCCGAAGAAGGCGTCCATGACGTCGCTGAACGAGAACCCGGCACCGGCACCGAAGCCCGCGCCGCCTGCGCTCGCGAACGGATCGGCGCCCATGTCGAACGACTGGCGCTTCTGGGGGTCGGACAGCACGTCGTAGGCCTGCGACACCCGCTTGAACTCCTCCTCGGCCTCGGAGCCGGGGTTCACGTCGGGGTGCAGCTTGCGGGCGAGTCGACGGTAGGCCTTCTTGATCTCCTCCTGGCTCGCGTCGCGCGAGACACCGAGGACGGCGTAGTAGTCGTTCAAGCTGGGATTCCTTCGGTACGTGGTGCTTTCGGTTCGGCGCAGCGGTGCACCGGCCTGTGCGGTCTTGGAGTCGGAGCGGGTCGGGGGTCAGGTGCCCTGGTTGTCGTCGAGGATCTCGGACACGTAGCGGGCGACGGCTCGCACCGACGCCATCGTCGTGGGGTAGTCCATGCGGGTGGGGCCGAGCACCCCGAGACTGGCGACGCGCTCGGAACCGGACCCGTAGCCCATCGACACCAGGGACGTGGTCTGGAGTCCGGTCACGGGGTTCTCGGAGCCGATGCGCACCGAGACGAGGTCGGGGTCGTCGCCGAGCTGGCCCAGCAGGCGAAGCAGCGTCACGTGCTCCTCGAGGGCTTCGAGGATCGGGCCGATGGTGCGGGGGAAGTCCGCGCCGGCCCGCGCGAGGTTGGCCTGGCCGGCGAGGACGACGCGCTCCTCGCGCTCCTCGACGAGGGCGTCGCCGAGGGCCGACACGACCGCCTTCATGGCCGTCCGGTCGGTCTCGTCGGTCTCGTCGACGAGGCGCCGCAGCCGGGTGGCGGCCACGGTGAACGGGACGCCCGCCGCGACCTCGTTGATGCGGGTGCGGATGGAGGAGACCAGCGCCTCGCCGTCGGCGTCGGACAGTGCGCGACCGGTGTCGACCACGCGCTGCTCGACGCGCCCGGTGTTGACGATGAGGACGATCATGAGGTGGGAGGACCCCATCGGCACGAGCTCGATGTGGCGCACGGTCGAGCGGGTCAGCGAGGGGTACTGCACGACGGCGACCTGGCGGGTCAGGCTCGCGAGCAGGCGCACGGTGCGGTCGACGACGTCATCGAGGTCGACGGCCCCCTCGAGGAACTGGCTGATGGCGCGCCGCTCTCCGGACGAGAGGGGCTTGACCGCGCTGAGCCGGTCGACGAAGACCCGGTAGCCCGCGTCGGTGGGCACCCGGCCGGCCGAGGTGTGCGGCGCGTGGATGAGGCCCTCCTCCTCGAGCAGCGCCATGTCGTTGCGCACCGTCGCCGCGCTGACCCCGAGGTGGTGTCGCTCGACGAGGGCCTTGCTGCCGACCGGCTCGGAGGTGTGCACGTAGTCCTGCACGATGGCGCGCAGCACCATCAGCCTGCGGTCCTCGCTCATCACGTACCTCCTTCGCGGTTCGGCCACCTGCGCGGCGTCGGCCGGGGTGTGCCACGGGGCAGCCGCGGCACGCTGCACCGGCACCTCGTCTGGCACTCTCGGTCAGCGAGTGCCAAGTCTACGTCGTGACGCGCCGATCTCCGATCTCATCCAACCGTATGCCGCCTGCGACCTTCCGGTCGCCCGCGTGGCGCACGCGCCGCGGCCCACCCAGCGGCATACGCTCGCTTGTCGTGTCCCCCATCGACCGTTACGGATCCGACGTGCTGAGTGGTGACTGGCGCGCCCCCAGGCGCGGCCGGTCGACGCCGACCCCTGCCGAGCCCGACCTCGTCGTCGAGGAGGTCGAGACGGGCTGGGTGGGCGCCGTCGTTCGCGTCGAGAAGGCCGGGGGCATGCACGTCGTGCACCTCGAGGACCGTCGCGGGCGCACCAAGGCGTTCCCGCTCGGCCCGGGTTTCCTCGTCGACGGCGCACCCGTCACCCTGACACCACCGGTCGCCGCGTCCGGAGCGGCCCTGGCCGAGGCCCGCAAGGCCTCCTCGCGCACAGCGAGCGGCTCGGTCGCGGTCAGCGGCGCCCGGGCCCGCGTGGCGAGCGGCTCACGCATCTACGTCGAGGGACGCCACGACGCCGAGCTCGTCGAGAAGGTGTGGGGCGACGACCTGCGGGTCGAGGGCGTCGTCGTCGAGCTCATGGACGGCGTGGACGACCTGGCGGGCATCATCGCCGAGTTCCAGCCCGGGCCCGGCCGTCGCCTCGGGGTGCTCGTCGACCACCTCGTGCCGGGCACCAAGGAGGCCCGCATCGTCGAGCAGGCCCGCGCACTGCCCGGTCTCGCGCAGCACGTGAAGATCCTCGGCCACCCCTACGTCGACGTCTGGCAGTCGGTGCGGGCCGAACGGCTCGGCTGGCAGCAGTGGCCGGTCATCCCGCGCGGCACGTCGTGGAAGCACGGCATCTGCGCAGAGCTGGGTTGGGCGCACGCCAGCCAGGCCGACATCGCGAACGCGTGGAAGCGCATCCTCGGCACCGTGCGCACCTACGCCGACCTCGAGCCCACCCTGCTCGCGAGCGTCGAGGAGCTCATCGACTTCGTCACCGAGCCCGCTGCGTGAGGCCCGTCACCAGCGCACGTAGCCCTGCACGTCGACCCTGAGGTATGCCGCCGCGGACGTCTTGACGCGCACCGAGCCGTCGAGCCCGACGGGAACGAGCACGGTGTTCGTCACGGTGCGCCCCGACGCGTACTTGACCGTCGCGTACGGCGTCTCGCCGGAACCGCTCGGGTAGGCGGTGACGTAGCCGGCCGCCGTCGGCGACACGACGGTGACCGTGAGCACGGCCGCACGGACGCCGGTCGTCGGCACCCCGGCGCGGCCGACGACGGGGACGGCCGGCGCCTGGCCGGCTGCGACGCGACCGGCCGGATAGCCCAGGCCGGCCTGGCTGTCGAGGACGGGTGTGGGACCGAGGGCCACCTGGTCGGCGCCCGTCGGCAGCCACCCGACGACGTCGACGAGCACGTCCGTCTGGGCCGTCGAGTGGATCGTCACCGCACCCCCGGTGCCGAGCTGCGCCTCGACGAGGCCCGTGGCCGCACCGGCCGCCTCGTACCGCGTCTGCGGCGCCGCCGGCCGCGCGGCGCCGGCGGGCCAGGTCGTGAGGAAGCCACCGGCGGACGGCGCGGCGGCCGAGACGTCGAGCAGCACGGCACCCACCCCAGTCATCGGGACGCCGGCCCTGCCGAGGAGCGGCAGCGTCAGCGTTCCACCTGCCGCCAGACGCGCCTTGGGGGTGCCGACGCCGTTGCGGGTGTCGAGGACCCGGGTCGGGGCGCCGCCGGAGACGTAGCCGCCCGTCGGCGACCAGCCGACGAGGTCGGCGGAGAGGTCGGTCGTCGCCGACGTGTAGAGGCGCACCTTGCCGTCGGTGCCGACGCGGCTGAGCACCAGGGTGGTGGTCGCCCCGCCCGCGGCGTAGGACATGGCCCGCGACCCGGGCTGGGTCGTGCCGTTGGCGTGGGCCGTCAGGTAGCCGGCTGCCGCGGGCCCGGTGGCGTTGACGTTGAGCAGTACGGTGTCCACGCCGGTGGCGGGCACGCCCGCACGCCCGGTGACCTGGACGGTGACGGCGGACCCGGACGGGACTCTCGCGAGCGGTGCCCCGACGCCGGTGCGCGTGTCGAGGAGCCGGGCCGGCGCGGCCACCTGCCAGGCGCGGGTGTCGGTGGCGACGGTCGGACCCTGGTCCTTGAGGTGGATGAAGCCCTTGGGCCATCGCCCACCCGTGAGCGTCACACGCCGCCAACGGAAGTCACCGCCCCAGTTGTCCTCGGAGACGATGATGTCGGAGGCCGAGAGCACCTTCTCGACGTAGGCGACGTGCCCGGTCGCGGAGAACGAGGTGTCCCACCAGGCGATCGACCCGACGGCCGGGCTCGTGTTGGTCTGCGCGGGGAACGACGGGCCCCAGTTCAGGGCGTTGCCGCTCAGGCTCGCCGGCTTGACGTTCGGCAGCCCGTTCTGGACGAGCCGGTAGGCGACGTAGTTGGTGCAGTTGTGCCCGGTCGACTGGCGCCACCAGCTCGTCATCGCGTTCGCCTGGTAGCCGGTGTTCGGGTAGCCCGCCGCCTGACACGGGTCGTATCCGGTGCAGAGGACGATCCACTCGGCCGACCGGGCGGGACCGGCGAGGCCCACGGTCCCGACGAGCAGCGAGACGACGGCGACGAGCAGCGCCAGTGCCCTGGACCGGGCGGCGGTCCGGAGGGTTGACGGGTGCCCGTCCTGCTCGTGGGGGTGGCGCGCCAGTCGCATGTGGTCTCCCGTGATCGGCCGTGGGTGCTCACGGAAATGTAGGGACATTCGGGCCACAGGATGACGGGTTTCCCAGAAATCCCTCGCGACACGCCAGACAGGATGCGCAACACGCGACATCGAGTGTGCTAACGACACGGTTGTCATTAGCACAGCCTCCTCGGCCGGTCAGCGTCGCCGACGTCCGGGTGCGACGACCCGGTCGATGACCTGCTCCTTGAACCTGGTGAACGGCGGGCGGATCCACGTCGTGGTGTCGGGACGCGTCGGCATCGTGAGCACGGCCTTCGCGTGCGAGAAGATCTCGACCGACCGCTCCCCGTGGTAGGCCCCCATGCCGCTGGCACCCACTCCGCCGAACGGCAGCTCCGGCACCGCCAGGTGCGCCAGCGGGATGTTGAAGCCGATGGCCCCCGAGGAGGTCTCGCGCACGAAGCGCTCGCGCACGGCCGTGGACGGGGTGAAGACGTAGAGCGCGAGGGGCTTGTCACGGCGGTTGACGAGGGCGATGGCTGCGTCGAGGTCGGCCACGGGGACCAGTGGCAGCACGGGACCGAAGATCTCGTCGCGCATGACGGTCTCGCCGGGGTCGTCGGGGTCGGCGACCTCGACGAGGGTGGGCTCCAGGTAGCGGGTGGACGCGTCGCAGCCGCCCCCGGCCACGACCCGGCCGCCCTCCAGGAGCGTCGTGAGCCGCTCGAAGTGCCGGCCGTCGACGATGCGGCCGTAGTCGGGCGACGATGCGGGGTCGTCGCCGAAGCTCTCGCGAATCGCCTCGACGAGAAGGGGTTTGAGCTTCGCGAGGGTCGCGGGGCTGGCCACGACGTAGTCGGGGGCGACGCAGGTCTGCCCAGCGTTCGTGAACTTGCCCCAGACGAGACGGCGCGCCGTGACGGGGAGGTCTGCGTCGTCGGCGACGTACGCCGGGGACTTGCCGCCGAGCTCGAGGGTGACCGGGGTGAGGTGCACCGCCGCCGCCTCGAGGACGATGCGGCCGACGGTGCCGTTGCCCGTGTAGAAGATGTGGTCGAACCGCTCGGCGAGCAGCGCCGTCGTCTCGGGCACGCCGCCCTCGACCACGTGCACCGCCTCCGGGTCGAGGTGCGCGGGCACGAGCCGGGCGAGCAGGGCCGACGTCGCGGGCGCGAGCTCGCTCGGCTTGAGCACCACGGCGTTGCCGGCGGCGAGCGCCCCGACGAGCGGAGCGAGGCTCAGCTGCAGGGGATAGTTCCAGGGGGCGATGACGAGCACCACGCCGAGCGGCTCGCGCACCACGCGGGCGCGCCCGGGCGCGAGCGACAGCGGCACGGGCACCCGCCGCGGCGCCGTCCAGGCCCGCAGGTGGCGCAGAGTGTGGTCGATCTCGCGGACGAGGAACCCGGTCTCGGTCACCCACGCCTCGTTGGCGCTCTTGCCGAGGTCGGCGTGCAGGGCAGCCGCGATCTCGGCCTCGTGGTCGACGAGGAGCACGCGCAGGGCCTTGAGCTGGGCGGCCCGCCAGGCCCGCGCCTTGGTGCGCCCGGTCCCGAACGCCCGGCGCGCGGCCGCGACGACCTCGTGCTGCTGGGACGCACGTGCTTCCGAGGCCCCTGCGACAGCGGGCCCGGCGGCGGGTTCGGCCGCGGGTTCGGACGCGGGTTCGGACGCTCGCGCGTCCTCGGCCGGAAGGGTCACGGGGGTCGCCTCGGTGCCGTGGGCGCCGCTCGTCGTCGTCGACATGTCTCGCTCATCTGCCTTCCGGTCGGTGCTCCTCAGGACGCGAGGAGCCGGTGCACCACCGTGTCGGCGAGCAGTCGTCCGCGGAGCGTGAGGACGAGCCGGGAGTCCCGCAGGGCGGCCGGGCCGTCGAGCAGGCCGTCGGCGATGAGGCCGGCCACGGCAGTGCGCCCCGATCCTCGCAGATCCGCCACGGGAAGGCCGTCCACCAGGCGTGTGCCGAGCAGCACACGCTCGTCGTAGCGCTGCTCGTCGGTGAGCCCCTCACGTGCGTGGGCCGGCGACTGACCGGCACGCAGCCGGGCGGCATACGCACTCGGGTGCTTGACGTTCCACCAGCGCACGCCGCCGACGTGGCTGTGGGCCCCCGGTCCGACACCCCACCAGTTCGTGCCCGACCAGTAGGCGACGTTGTGGCGGCACCGTGCCTGCTCCGAGCGCGCCCAGTTGCTCACCTCGTACCAGCCGTAGCCGGCCGCGGAGAGCAGCTCGTCGGCGAGCTCGTACTTGTCGGCCTCGTCGTCGTCCTCGGGTGCGGGCACGACCCCGCGCCGCACCTGCGCGGCCAGCTTCGTGCCGTCCTCGACGACGAGCGCGTACGCCGACACGTGGTCGGGCTCGAGCGCGACGGCGGCCTCGAGGCTGCGGCGCCAGTCGTCGAGCGACTCGCCGGGCGTGCCGTAGATGAGGTCGACGCTGACCTGCATGTCGGCGTCTCTCGTCGCGGCGACGGCCCGTGCGACGTTGTCGGGCTCGTGCGTGCGCTCGAGGGTGTGGAGCACGTGGGGCACCGCCGACTGCATGCCGACCGAGACACGGGTGAAGCCGCCGTCGGCGAGCTCGCGCAGCGATTCGGGCGTCACCGAGTCCGGGTTGGCCTCGGTGGTGACCTCCGCGTGCGGCGCCAGGCCGAACCGCTCGCGTATGCCGTCGAGCACCGTCACGAGGTCACGCGACCTCAGCATCGTGGGAGTGCCACCACCGACGAAGACCGTCGAGACCTGAGGCGCCTCCGGTCCCAGCACGCTGCGCGCGAGATCGAGCTCGCGCAGGGCCGTGTCCGCGTAGGTGTCGACGCCGATGGTCGCGCCCGGGCCGCCGAGCTCGGTCAGCGTGTAGGTGTTGAAGTCGCAGTAGCCGCAGCGGACCGTGCAGAAGGGGACGTGCACGTAGACGCCGAGGTCGGTCGACGCGAGGTCGGCGAGGGCCGACTGCGGGAGCTCTCCCGTGCTGGGAGCGGGGTCGCCGTCGGGGAGGGCGGAGGGCGGCATACGCCCATTGTCCCAGCCCCGAGGGGATGGCTCGTCCGCCCGGGTGGGCGGGTGCGACCGACCCAGCACCGTCGCCTAGGGTGCAAGGGTGTACCGCCCCAACTGGATCGAGCTCGACGGCGTCGTCAACATGCGAGACCTCGGGGGGATGGCGACCAGCAACGGCGACGAGGTGCTGCCCCACCGGCTGCTGCGCTCCGACAACCTCCAGGACCTCACGCCGGAGGCGGTCGATGCGCTCGTGCGCACCTACGAGGTCTCCGACATCGTCGACCTGCGCACCCACGTCGAGGTGGCCAAGGAGGGTGAGGGCCCGCTGCTCGCCGTCGACGGCGTGACGCACCACCACCACACGCTCTACCGCGAGGACACCGCCGAGTCGGGCATCCCCGCCGCCGAGCGCGCGCTGCCGTGGGAGACCGACGAGCGGCGCGAGGCCGCGGCCGCGGCGGACGCCGAGCACCGGCGCAGCCACGAGCAGTTCTGGTCGGAGCACTACCTGGGCTACCTCGCCCAACGCCCCGACTCGGTCGTGGCCGCCCTCCACGCGATCGCCTCGAGCCGGGGCGCCGCGGTCGTCCACTGCGCCGCCGGCAAGGACCGCACCGGCACGGTCGTGGGGCTCGCCCTCAAGGTGGTGGGGGTGCCCGACGACCTCGTCATCGCCGACTTCGCCGCCTCCGCGGAGCGCGTCGCGGCGATCATGGACCGCCTGCGCGCCAAGCCCGCCTACGCCGACAACCTCAAGGACAAGACGGTCGCCCAGCAGTCGCCCACCACCGAGACGATGCGGATGCTGCTCGCGACGCTCGACGAGCGCTACGACGGCCCGATCGGGTGGCTGACCACCCACGGGTGGACCGCTGCCGACACCGAGCGGATGCGGCGCAAGCTGCTCGCGCGCTGAACGGCCGAGCACCTTCGGGAGTGCGCTGCGCAGCCGTCCGGGCGGCGGTCGGATCGCCGCCCAGACGGCCACGCGTACGACGCACCCACACTCCGGTCGTGCTATCCACGGTACGACCGTGAGCGGGCTTGTGCGGCGTTACTTCTTCGTCTTGCCTGCGTCGCCGTCGCTCGAGAGGGCGGCGACGAAGGCCTCTTGGGGCACCTCGACGCGGCCGACCATCTTCATGCGCTTCTTGCCCTCCTTCTGCTTCTCGAGCAGCTTGCGCTTGCGGCTGATGTCACCGCCGTAGCACTTGGCGAGCACGTCCTTGCGGATCGCGCGGATGTTCTCGCGGGCGATGATGCGCGAGCCGATGGCGGCCTGGATGGGGACCTCGAACTGCTGGCGCGGGATGAGGTCCTTGAGCTTGCCGGCCATCATCACGCCGTACGCGTACGCCTTGTCCTTGTGCACGATGGCGCTGAACGCGTCGACCGACTCGCCCTGGAGCAGGATCTGCACCTTGACCAGGTCGGCGACCTGCTCGCCGTCCGGCTCGTAGTCCAGCGACGCGTAGCCCCGGGTGCGCGACTTCAGCTGGTCGAAGAAGTCGAAGACGATCTCGGCGAGCGGCAGCGTGTAGCGCATCTCGACGCGGTCCTCGGAGAGGTAGTCCATGCCGCGCAGGTTGCCGCGCTTCTGCTGGCACAGCTCCATGATCGCGCCGACGAACTCGCTCGGCGCCAGGATCGTGGCGCGCACGACGGGCTCGCTGACCTCCGAGATCTTGCCCTCGGGGAACTCGCTCGGGTTGGTGACGTGGATCTGCTTGCCGTCGTCCATCGTCACGTCGTAGACGACGTTCGGCTGCGTGGAGATGAGGTCGAGGCCGAACTCGCGCTCGAGCCGCTCACGGACGATCTCGAGGTGGAGCAGGCCGAGGAAGCCGCAGCGGAACCCGAAGCCGAGCGCCGCCGACGTCTCGGGCTCGTAGACGAGCGCGGCGTCGTTGAGCTTGAGCTTGTCGAGTGCCTCGCGCAGGTCGGGGTAGTCGGACCCGTCGATCGGATAGAGGCCCGAGAAGACCATCGGCTTCGGGTCGCGGTAGCCGCCGAGGTCCTTCGTCGCAGGCTTGCTCGCGTTGGTGACGGTGTCGCCGACCCGCGACTGGCGCACGTCCTTCACGCCGGTGATGAGGTAGCCCACCTCGCCGACGCCGAGGCCCTTGGACGGAACCGGCTCGGGGCTGATGACGCCGATCTCGAGCAGCTCGTGCGTGGCCTTGGTCGACATCATGACGATGCGCTCGCGTGGGTTGAGGTTGCCGTCGACGACTCGGACGTACGTGACGACGCCGCGGTAGGTGTCGTAGACGGAGTCGAAGATCATCGCGCGGGCCGGGGCGTTCGCGTCACCGGTCGGAGCCGGCAGCTGGCGCACGATCGTGTCGAGCAGCGGCTCGACGCCCTCGCCGGTCTTGCCCGAGACCTTGAGGCAGTCCTCGGGCTCGCCGCCGATGAGCTTGGCGAGCTCCTCGGCGTACTTCTCCGGCTGGGCCGCCGGCAGGTCGATCTTGTTGAGCACCGGGATGATCGTGAGGTCGTTCTCCATCGCGAGGTAGAGGTTCGCGAGGGTCTGGGCCTCGATGCCCTGGGCGGCGTCGACGAGCAGGATCGCGCCCTCACAGGCGGCCAGCGAGCGCGACACCTCGTAGGTGAAGTCGACGTGACCGGGGGTGTCGATCATGTTGAGCGCGTAGGTCGTGCCGTCGAGCTCCCACGGCATGCGCACCGCCTGGCTCTTGATGGTGATGCCGCGCTCGCGCTCGATGTCCATGCGGTCGAGGTACTGCGCACGCATGGCGCGCGAGTCCACGACACCGGTGAGCTGCAGCATGCGGTCGGCCAGCGTCGACTTGCCGTGGTCGATGTGCGCGATGATGCAGAAGTTGCGGATCAGGTCCGGCGGCGTTGCGTTGGGTGCCAACGCGGAGCGGGCCATGGGCGACACGTGGGACGAACCTCGCAAGAGTCAGTGGTCAGGTCGGGCGGATCGGTGGTGCCGGTCGGACGGGGACCGAGGGCGCGGTCGCGTGCACGACGCACCGCCGAGATCAGCACAGTCTCCCATGCTTTGCCGGCCCCCCGCTCACGCCCCTCGGGTCGTGCCGGGTCGCGGTGACGGACAATGACGACCATGCGTGCCCAACCCATGCAGGTCCTTCCCGTGGCTCCCGGCTCCCACCTGCCGCTACGCCGTCACGTGCGCCACCCGCGCGAGATCCTCACCCTGGTCATCGCGATCATGGCGTCCCTGCTCCTGCTGTTCGCCGCCTTCGACGAGGTGCGCCTCGCCTACGACGAGGACCGCACGCCCGACGTGTACGCCCTGGCGCTCATCTTCGCGCCGCTGCTCGTGTGGTTCGCCCGCGGACAGCTGTGGGCCATGCAACGGCTGGGCGGCATCCGGCTGACGCCCCAGCAGTTCCCCGAGGCGTACGCGATGCTCCTCGACGCCGCGGGGCGCGCCGGGCTCTCGTACGTGCCCGACGCGTACGTCGTGCTCGGGAACGGCGTCCTCAACGCGGGCGCGTCTGGACACGGTTTCCGTCGTTTCGTCATCATCAACAGCGACCTGCTAGAGGTCGGCGGTGCGGCGCGCGAGCCCGACGCCCTGCGATTCGTCATCGCGCACGAGGTGGGTCACATCGCGGCGGGCCACACCAGCTACTGGCGGATGCTCGGCACCTTCGCGTCGCAGTGGATCCCGCTCATCGGTTCGACGCTGAGCCGGGCCCAGGAGTACACGGCCGACAACTACGGCCACGCGCTCGTGCCGCACGGCGCGCGCTCGGCGATGGCGACGCTCGCCGGCGGCAAGTACCTCGGCCGGTCCGTCGACGTCGACGCGATGGCCGACCGGGCCGTGACCGAGCCCGGCTTCTTCGTGTGGGTCACCAACGCTGCCGCCAGCCACCCGGTGCTGCTGTGGCGCATGCACGCCCTGCGCGACCGGCGCCGTCCCGGCCGCCTGCTCTGGCGACCGCGCGAGCCGTGGCTGTGGGGCCAGCCCGTCGCTCCGGGCACCTACGCCCTGCCGGCGCTGGTCGGCTTCACGCCCACGGCGTTCCCCGCTCCCCCGCAGCCGGCGGTGACGAGCGGCTACGCGCACGCGGGGGCCTTCGGTTCGCTGGCCGCCACGAACGCGGCGGCGGCCGACATGGCACCCGCTCGCGAAGGCGAGGCCGCGTCGAGCCACGACAGGCCGGTTCGATGTGAGGGCGGGACTGACGAACCGCTCCCGACCGACCCGACCAGAGAGGACGACCGGTGGAGACCCTGATCAGCCGCGCTGACGGGCGCGAGGACGGCGAGGACTGGACCGAGAGCTACGAGGAGCTGCCCGGCGGCCCCGGCATCAGCATCATCCTCGGGTCCACGACGCAGGAGGGCGTCGGACCGCGGCTGCACCAGCACCCGTACGCCACGCGAACGAGCGCTCCGTCACCGAGTGGCTGGAGTGACGGCCGCGGGCTCCGCGGCCGCCGCCGGGGTGGTCCCGGTCCGGTCGCGCCGCTCGAGCAGCGCCGACAGTGAGGCGACGCCCACACCGAGCACCGCGAGACCGGCCCCGACGAGGCTCGGCGCACCGTAGCCCCAGCCCGCGGCGAGCACGAGCGAGCCCAGCCAGGCGCCGAGCGCGTTGGCGGTG
>JABFXB010000070.1 GCA_013361975.1 Dermatophilaceae bacterium | reverse complement strand
CCGACGCCCTCGGTGACGAAGACGGTCTGGCTCAGCGGGTGCCGGTGCCAGTGGGTGCGGGCGCCGGGCATGAAGTGGACGAGGTTGGCGCTGACGCGCGACGGCGCCGGGGCCGACGCGACCGCGTCCATGTAGACGTCGCCGGTGAACCAGTCGCTCGGGCCCTTGACGGTGTCGACCGAGCTGCGCGTGATCTGCATGGATCTCCTTCTAGCTGTTGGGAATCGGGGTGTCGGAGGTCAAGGTCGGGGCGCGCGTTGACGCCGCCCAGGAGGCGAGCAGCTGCAGCCGTTCGGCCCACGGCGAACCCGGCTCGGCGGTGTAGACCATGAGGACGAGGCCGGGCTCTGCCGTGATGGCGAGCTCCTCGTAGGCGAGGGTGAGCTCGCCGACGACGGGGTGGTTGAAGCGCTTGGTGCCGGTGCCGTGGGTCCGCACGTCGTGGGCGCTCCACAGTCGGCGGAAAACCTCGCTGCGCGTGGACAGTTCGCCGACGAGGTCCTGCAGGCCGCGGTCGTGCGGGTCGCGGCCGGCCTCGGCGCGCATGATGCCGACGCACATCTCGGCGAAGAGGTCCCAGTCGGGGTAGAAGTCGCGCGAGGCGGGGTCGAGGAACTGGAATCGCGCGAGGTTCGGCATGCGCCCTCCCTCGCCGATGACCGGCGAGTAGAAGGCGCGGCCGAGGGTGTTCGTGGCGAGCAGGTTCTGGTGCGGGTCGCGCACGAACGCGACGCCGTCACGGATCGACTCGAGCGCCCACTGGAGGCTCGGACGCGACGCCGGCTTGCCCGCAGCGCGTCGCCGGGGTCGCCCAGAGGTGGGTATGCCGTCGGCGGCGCGGGCGAGGTCGAGCAGGTGTGCGCGTTCGGTGTCGTCGAGTTGCAGGGCCCGCACGAGGGCATCGAGCACGCCCGCCGACGCGCCTGCGATCTGGCCGCGTTCGAGGCGTGCGTAGTACTCGACGCTGAGCCCGGCGATGGTCGCGACCTCGCTGCGGCGCAGCCCGGGCACGCGCCGGCCGCGGCCGGCGGGAAGGCCGACCTGCTCGGGCGTGATGCGGGCGCGACGGGTCATGAGGAACTCGCGCACCTCCTGGCGGTTGTCCACGTCTTCGAGCCTATGCCGCATCCTTCGGCCCACAGGGCCGCCAGGGGTGCCCTGTCAGTACGTCCCTCGACAGGGACTCCCGCCGGCCCGCGCCGGCGGTTTCACTCGTGGGTGGGCCGTTTCGGCCCGAGCGGGCAGCGGCCCGCAAGAAGCAACCCGAAGGAGTTCACGCGATGCGTGGAGTTGTCATGTACGGACCCGGCGACGTGCGGGTGGAGGACCGCGAGGACCCGAGGATCATCGAGCCGACCGACGCGGTCATCCGCCTCGCGGCGACGTGCATCTGCGGCAGCGACCTGTGGCCCTACCGCGGCGCCGAGCCGGTCGACCACCAGGTGATGGGGCACGAGTACGTCGGTGTCGTCGAGGAGGTCGGCGCCGACGTGCGCACCGTGAAGGTCGGTGACTTCGTCGTCGGCTCGTTCTGGGCATCGGACAACACGTGCGAGATCTGCAACTCGGGCTACCAGGCGTACTGCACTCACCGCGTCCTCATGGGAACCATCGGCACCCAGTCCGAGCTGGCGCGCATCCCCCTCGCCGACGGCACCCTCGTCGCGACGCCCGGCCAGCCCGACGCCGACCTCATCCCGTCGCTCATGGCCGCGTCCGACGTGCTCGGCACCGGCTGGTTCGCGGCGGTGGCGGCCGAAGCGGGCCCGGGCAGGACCGTGGCCGTCGTCGGCGACGGCGCGGTAGGGCTGCTCGGCATCCTGGCCGCGCGTGAGCTCGGCGCCGAGCGGATCATCGCCTTCAGCCGGCACGCCGACCGGCAGGCCCTCGCCCGCGAGTTCGGCGCGACCGACATCGTCGAGGAGCGTGGCGAGGCCGGGGTCAAGCGCGTCAAGGAGCTGACGGGTGGCCTCGGCGCGCACTCGGTCATCGAGGCCGTGGGCACGCAGGAAGCGATGATGCAGGCCATCCACTCGACGCGTCCCGGTGGCCACGTCGGTTTCGTCGGCGTCTCGCACGACGTCGCCATTCCCGGCGACGAGCTGTTCATGGCCGGCGTCCACGTCCACGGCGGCCCGGCACCGGTGCGGGAGTACCTGCCGCACCTGATCCAGCTGATCTGGGACCGGAAGATCGACCCGGGCAAGGTCTTCGACCTCACGCTCCCGCTCGAGGAGGCCGCGCAGGGCTACAGGGCCATGGACGAGCGCACCGCCACCAAGGTCCTGCTGACCGTCTGACCCTCTGATCCTCGGACCCTCTGATCCTCTGACCCTCTGACCACCGGCCGTCCCCCTGGGTCACCTCGTGACTCAATGCAGAGCGGCGCGGATGCAGCGCCGCCAATCCGATGGACGGGGCGGACCGGCGCCCGTCGCGCGACGCACCCTGGCGCCGCGCGACGGGTGAGCCGATCACGGGAGCGGTACGCCCTGGCCGCGCGCCCGGCGTGGACGTCCGATCGACACGGCCAGGCCGGCGAGCAGCACGGCCGCGGCCACGACGGCGAAGGCTGCGCTCAGGTCGACGTCCTGCTCGGTCACGGTGACGTGCTTGGGCAAATCCGCGAGGACCTTGGTGAGGGCGTCGGCGTCGGTCGCGGCGAAGTACTCGCCGCCCGTCGTCTGCGCGACACCCTTGAGGGCGGCCTCGTCGACCACGAGGAAGTTGCGCCCGGCGCCGCCGCCGGGCCCACCGCCGAAGTCACGGATGCGCGGCTGGGGGAACCCGCCGTACTGGTCACGCGTGCACGCCATCTGGGTCGGGTTCGTCGTGCCGAAGCCGATCGGGTAGACCCGCACCCCACGGGCGGCGGCCTGCTCGGCCGCCTGGGCCGGCGTGACCCCGCGGGTGTTGGCCCCGTCGGTGAGCAGCACGATGATCTCCGGCGCCACATCCGGCTTCTCGCCCGTGCTCGAGCCCCCGGCCCCCGCGCTCGGCGCCGGTGCCGGCGTCGGGTCGACGGTCCCCGGCCCGTCTGTCGTCGGCTCGTCCACGGCGTCCGACGGTGCGACGTTCGGGTCGAGCTCGGCGATCGCGTCGATGGAACGCAGGATGGCGGCGCCGATCGTCGTCCCGCGCCCGGTCGTCACCGCGTCGAGCGCCTCGAGCAGCTCGTCCCGGTCGACCGTCGGGGCCACGGCCAGCTGCGCGAAGCCGGAGAAGACGACGAAGCCGAGCTTGGTCTCGTCGTCCTGGTTCCGGATGAACGAGCGGACCGCGGCCTGCGCTGCGGCCAGCCGGTTGGGGTCGACGTCCGTCGCGCACATCGACCCGGAGACGTCGAGCGCCAGGATGATCGTCGAGCTCGACACCGGCACCTGCGCCCTGACGGTCGGCCTCGCCGACGCCAGGCCCAACAGGGTGAGGGCGAACAGCACGAGGGCGATCGGCACGTGCCGTCGCCACGGGCGCGACCCGGCACCCACCGACCTCAGCAGCGCGACGTCGGAGAAGCGCACGGCCTGACGCCGCCGGCGCCGCAGCTGCCAGACGTAGACGCCCGCCAGCACCGGCACGAAGAGCAGCGACACCAGCAGCACGGGCAGCCCGAACGACACTCAGATCACCCGCCCCTGTCTCAGCACCGACACCGTCGCGCCCCCGAGCAGCAGCAGGGCCGCCGCGGCCGCGACCCACGACGTCACCTCGTGAGGCACGGTGCGGGTCGTCCACTGCAGCTCGATGGCGTCGTAGACCGCGGCGAGGGAGGCGGCGTCCGTGGCCCGCCGGTACGTGCCGCCCGTCGTCTGCGCGATCTTCTGCAGCGACGTCTCGTCGAGCGCCGTCGCGAGGCTGAACCCGTCGACCTCGATGACGGTGCCGGCCGGCGTCCCGAGCCCGATGGGTTCGACGCGAACGCCGGCCGCCGATGCGAGCTCGGCCGCCTTGACCGGGTCGGCGGAGGCCGTGTTCTCGCCGTCGCTGAGCAGCACGATCGCGGTGCCGCCGTGGAAGCCGATCGCCGTCTCGTCCGTCGTCCCCGCCTCCGCGTCCCCGGGTGCCTTGACCGGCTTGCCGACGATGGCGCTGAGCCCGGTGAGGACGCCGTCCGCGAGGGACGTGTCGCCAGACGGCTTGAGCCGGGCGACCGCTGCGAGCACCGCGGCCCGGTCCTCCGTCGGCCGCTGCGTCACCAGCGCCGTGCCGCCGAACGCGACGACGGCGATGCGCACCGACGGCGGCTGCTTCTCGACGAACCCGCGTGCGGCCGCCTTGGCCGCCTCGAGCCGCGACGGCTTCACGTCCTTGGCCGCCATGCTGTTCGACACGTCGAAGGCGAGCACGACCGTTCCCTCGCGGTGCGGCTCGGCGATGGACGCCACCGGCCGCGTGAGCGACAGCATGAGCACGGTCAGGGCCCCGATCATCAGGGCCGGCCCGACGTGGCGGCGCCAGCCGCGGCGCGGCGCCGGCATGACGAGGCCCTGCTCGGCCAGGGCGACCCGCCGTAGCTCCTGCACCCGCAGCACGCGCCGGTAGCCGACGACGAGCACCGGGACGACGAGCAGTCCCGCGAGCGCCCACGGCCACATCAGCGTCACCGCCGTCTCCTCATCGCCGTCTCCTCATCGCCGTCTCCTCATCGCCGTCTCCGTCGCCGCAGCTCGGAGATGCGCATGAGCGACCGCACGAGGTCGTCGTCGGTGCGCACGGTGTAGAGGTCGACCCCGGCGCGGTGGGCGCGGGCCTCGAGGTCCGCCTGCCGCGCCCCGGCGGCTGCCGCCAGCCGTGCACGGAAGCCCAGGTCGCTCGTGTCGACGAAGAGCTGCTCGCCCGTCTCGGCGTCCTCGACGTAGACCGCGCCCGCGTCGGGCAGCTCGCTCTCACGCGGGTCGACGACCTGGATCGCGACCACCTCGTGCCGTCGGGCCAGCCGCGCGAGCGGCCGCTCCCACCCCTCCGCGCTGATGAAGTCCGACACGACGAGCACCAGTCCCCGCCGGCGGGCGATGCCGGCCCCGGCCGTCAGCAGTAGCGCAAGGTCGGTGACCTTCCGGTCGTCGGCGGACCTTTCGGTCGCCCCGCCCCCGTATGCCGTCCTCCGGGCCCCCCGTCGCTGGTTCCTCCTCGGCCGCCGCCTGTCGCGCCACCCGGGCGGGGGAGCGGCGTCGACCTCGGCAGCACGGGACTCGCGACGGTCCAGCAGCAGCTTCGCGATGCGCAACACCTGGATGCGGCCCGACGCCGGCGGGACGACCGCGTCGACCCCGGTGTCCATGACGATCGCCCCGACCCGGCTACCACCCCGGGTCAGCACGTGCGCCAGCGTCGTCGCGACCTCCGCGAGCACGAGGTGCTTCTGTCGGTCGACCGGACCGAAGCCCATCGACGCCGAGTGGTCGAGCAGCAGCCAGGCGGTCAGCTCGCGGTCCTCGACGAACTCGCGCACGTAGGGCGTGTCGAGCCGCGCCGTGACGTTCCACTCGATGTGCCGCAGGTCGTCGCCCGGCTCGTACTCGCGCAGGTCGGTGAAGTCGAGCCCCGAGCCGCGGAAGAGGCTGCGGTAGTCGCCCTGGAGTCTCCCGTCGAGCCGCCGCACCACCCTCCACTCGAGGTGCCGGAGCAGCCGCTCGGCGCTCAGCGTGTCGGTCGCGCCCATGTCTCGTCACCAGTGCCGGCATTGCCGGTCGTGCCGCCGGCAGGGATGCCGCCCGACTCCGCCCCGAACGCGCCCGCCACCGAACCACGCGCCTGCTGATCTCTGACCTGCTGCTCGTGCAGCGGTGCGGTCGGAACCGGGACGGCGTGGATGATCGGCGTGAGCAGGTCGTCGGGCGAGAGGTCCTCGGCCAGCGCCTCGTAGGAGAGCACGATGCGGTGCCGCAGCACGTCGCGCGCGAGGTCGCCCACGTCGCCGGGCAGCACGTAGTCGCGCCCGCGGAGGAAGGCGAGCGCCCGCGCGGCCAGCACGAGGTTGATCGAGGCACGTGGGCTCGCGCCGTAGGTCAGCAGGCGGGAGAGGTCGTCGCGGCCCACGACGGCCGGCTCGCGGGTCGCCGTGGCGAGCCGGACGGCATACTGGATGACCGCGGGATCGACGTAGACGGCGTCGGTCTCGCGCTGGAAGCCGCGCAGCATCTCCGGGTCGAGCACCCTGATCGTGTTGACGGCGGCCGAGATCTGACGCTCGACGACGACGAACTCCTCGGCGGCGGAGGGATATCCGATGAGGACCTTGAGCATGAAGCGGTCGACCTGCGCCTCGGGCAGCGCGTAGGTGCCCTCGGACTCGATCGGGTTCTGCGTCGCCATCACGAGGAACGGGTCGGGTGCGGGGAAGGTCTCACGCCCGATCGTCACCTGCCGCTCCTGCATGACCTCGAGCAGCGCGCTCTGCACCTTTGCGGGAGCGCGGTTGATCTCGTCCGCTAGCACGAGGTTGGCGAAGACCGGACCGAGCGAGACCTGGAACTCGCCGTCCCGCTGGTTGTAGATGCGCGTGCCGATGAGGTCGGCCGGCACGAGGTCGGGCGTGAACTGGATGCGCTGGAACTCCCCGCCGATCGCGTGGGCCAGCGTCTTGATCGCCATCGTCTTGGCCAGCCCCGGCACCCCCTCGACGAGCAGGTGGCCGCGGGCGAGCAGGGCGACCATCATGCGCTCGAGCAGCAGGTCCTGGCCGACGATGGTCCGCTTGACCTCGTAGAGCGCCTGCTCCAGCTCGTGCCGGCCCTGCCCGCCACCGTGCGTTCCCCCCGGCCCGTTGACTGCCTCGCCCTCCATGCCGTCCTCCTGTCGCTGCTGCTGGGTCGTGCCGGTGGTGCCTAGCGCGCGATGCCGCCCCCACCGCCCGCGGTCGCGATGGGCACCGCGAAGCCGATGCCGACGAAGAGTGTCTGGTCGGTCGGGTTGGCGAGGCCCGTGACGATGCCCACGACCTGCCCGGCCTTGTCGAGCAGCGGTCCTCCCGAGTTGCCGGGGTTGACGGCCGCGTCGAACTGGATGAGGTGCTCGAGATTGCGGTTGCCTTCGACCCGCACGGTCCGGTCGAGCGCGGAGACGACACCGGCCGACAGCGAGTCGGTCAGGCCGAGCGGGTGGCCCACGGCGAAGACGGGTGCGCCCACCGGCAGACCTCCGCCGAGCACCGCCGGCACGACGGTCTCGGGCAGCTTCGACGGGGTGAGCGTCGCGATGTCGCTCTCGGGCTTGCGCGACGCGATCGTCGCCGGCGACGTCGTGCCGTCGGAGAAGCTGACGGTGATCGCGTTCGAGCCCTCGACGACGTGCAGCGCCGTGAGCACGGTGCCGTCGGTGTTGACGACGACACCGGCTCCGCTGCCCTGCGACTGCGGCCCGGCGCGGGTGCCCCGGGTGCTGATGACGACGAGGGAGGGGGCGATCGCGGCGTGCGCGAGGGTCGCGTCGGCAGGGGCTGCGGCGTCGGCCTCGGCCTGCTTCTGCAGCCCCCGCTGCACGGTCAGGTCGACGTCGCGCTGGGTGACGGGCGCGGGGCCCGGAGGCCGCGTGACGGCATACGTCGTCAGGGCTGCCGCGACGAGTACGAGCACGGCGACGCACGCCCACACCCAGCGCGGGACCGCCGCCAGCCGGCGGCGGATCCGGTGCCACGGGCCGTCGGGAGGGTCCGGCTCCACCTCGGGTGCGGGCTGGTCGAGGGCGGCCCCGGGCGGTGCGAGGAGGCGCGCGCGCAAGGGTGTGCCGGCGCTGGGCGCGGCGGTGTCGACTGCGGGGGGAGCGGTGACCCGTGCCACCTTTTCGACTGTACGTTCCGATCGGCCCGGGCGGCAGGGTTGCGCCGAGAGTCACAGGTTCCGCGAAACGGTGGCTCGCGGTCACCGCCACCGGTAGGAATGGCGTATGCCGTCCGCCGGGTCCCTGGTGCGTCAGCGCCTCGCGGAGCAGCGGGAGGCGCTGGCCGTGGCCGAGGAGGCGCTGCACGCCGGCGAGCCCGAGGGGCTGCACGACCTCCGCGTCGCCATCCGGCGGATCCGCTCGGCGCTCGCGACGTTCCGGCCGATGCTCGAGCGCACCGTCACGGACCCGTTGCGCGACGAGCTGCGGTGGGTGTCGGTGCTGCTTGGCCGGGCCCGCGACGTCGAGGTCGTCATCGAGCACACCGAGCAGCTGCTCGCGGACGCCGAGCCGGTCGGGCTCGACGACGCCGTCAGCGGGCTGCGCGCGCGTCTGCGCCTCGACCTCACGGCCGCCGGCGACGTCGTCGACGAGACGCTCGCCTCGACGAGGTATGCCGCCGTGCTGGCCCTGCTCGACGGGGTCGCCGCCGACCCGCCCCTCACCGCCAAGGGGGAGAAGAGTGGGAAGAAGCTCGCGCGCAAGCGGGTCGAGCACGACCTCGAGCGCGTCGTCGAACGCATCAGGCTGGCGCGCGCGACGAGCGACGCCGACCAGCAGGCGGCACGGCTCCACGACGTGCGCAAGGCCGCCAAGCGGTTGCGCTACGCGGCTGAGGCGGCGGCGCCCGTGGCGGGCGCGCGCATCCGCGAGATCGAGGAGGTCGCCGAGACCACCCAGGACGTCATCGGCCTGCACCACGACGCGACCGTGACGCGGGCGACCCTGCGGCACCTGGCGCTCGACGTCGACAGTGGCGAGGCTGCGGCCTTCCTGCTCGGTCACCTCGACGCCGACGAGCACCGGGTGCTGCGCGACCTGAGGTCACGGTCGCTGGCCGCGCTCACCGCGCTGGAGAAGCTCGCGAACCACGACAGCTGACGCGGCGTGTCCGTCGTCGTGGGCCCCGGTCAACCGGTGAAGATGCCCTCCGCGACGAGGCGCGGCACCGGCTGTTCCGGGTGCGGCTCGTCGCCGACCGCCTTCTGCGCGAACCACATCCGTGCCTCGAGCCGCTCGCGGACCTCGGCGTGTGCGGGGTCGTCGGCGACGTTGTGCAGCTGCTCCGGGTCGCGCACGTTGTCGTAGAGCTCCCACTCGGCGGGGAAGCGTCGGTCAGAGCAGCCGGGCAGGCCGAGCCCGTCGTTGTAGAAGTAGATGAGCGTGTGCCGGCGCGTGCGGTAGCCGTAGTGGGCGCCGACCTGGTGGCTGCTGTCGTCGTGCATCCAGTAGCGGTAGTAGAAGCCCTCGTCGTCCGGACTGCCTTGGGAGACAGCCGATCCGGTCAGGTCCGCCCAGAACGACCGGCCCTGCATGCGCTCGGGAACGGCGACACCCGCTGCCTCGAGCAGGGTCGGCGCGATGTCGGCGTTCGTGACGATGCGGTCGACCGGGCGTCCCGCGGGGGCGCCTGCCGGGGCGCCTGCCGGGACGGCCTCCGGGTAGGAGAGGACGAACGGCATGCGGATCGACTCCTCGTACATGAACCGCTTGTCGAACCAGCCGTGGTCGCCGAGGAAGAAGCCCTGGTCGGACGAGTAGACGACGACCGTGTGGTCGAGGTCGCCGCGGTCGCGCAGCCAGTCGGTGACCCGCCCGACGTTGTCGTCCACGGAGGCGACGCAGGCGAGGTAGTCCTCCATGTAGCGCTGGTACTTCCACAACGCCTCCGCCTCATGGGAGAGGCCTTGCGGGACGGGCTGTTTGAGGTCCTCGGCCGTCAGGTGCTCGGCGATCCGCATCGCGGCACGCCGCGCCGTGTCCGACCGTCCCGACAGGTCGTCGGTGAACGTCGCGGGCACGGGGATCAGCCCGTCCACGCCGGGTGCGCCGACGGCATACATGCCCTCGTGCCTGTCGTCCGGCTCCCACGACCGGTGCGGTGCCTTGTGCCACACGAGGACGCACCACGGGTCGTCGCCCTCCAGGCCATCGACCCATCGGAGGGCGAGGTCGGTGATGAGGTCGGTGGCGTAGCCCTCCTCGACGCGCAGGCCGTCGGCGGTGAGGAACCGCGGGTCGTGGTACTCCCCCTGGTCGATGAGGGCCTCCCAGTGGTCGAAACCCTGGGGATCGTGGCTCACCCCGTCGGTCGACCCGTCGCCCATGTGCCACTTGCCGACGAAGGCCGTGCGGTAGCCCGCCTCGCGCAGGGCGGTGACGAACGTCGGCTGGGAGGCGTCGATCGGGGTGTCGAGCGTCGTCACGCCGTTCACGTGGCTGTAGGTGCCGGTGAGGATGGTGGCGCGGCTCGGTGCGCACAGCGAGTTCGTCGCGAAGAGGTTGTCGAGCCGGACGCCCGACGAGGCGACCGCGTCGATGTGCGGCGTGCGGTTGACGACCGAGCCGTAGGCGCCGATCGCGTGGGCGGCGTGGTCGTCGCTCAGCAGGAAGACGATGTTGGGGCGCCGGCTCTGCGTGGTCGGGGCGGTGCTCATCGGCTCCACGCTAGACGCGGCCTAGCATCAGCGCATGCCTGACCCCATCGTGCGAGACGCGACGGTCGAGGACGCCGCGGCGATCGCCGCGCCCACCGCAGCCGTCCTGAGCGGTCGGGGTGTCGAGAAGTGAGCACTCGACGAGAGAGTCGGGTCGAGAAGGTCCCGTCGAGTGCCCACTTCCCGACGGTGTGTCAGGGGAGGGTGGGGTAGTCCGTGTAGCCCTCGGCGCCACCGCCGTAGAAGGTGGCCGGGTTCGGCTCGTTGAGCGGGGCGCCCTCGGCCCAGCGGGGGGCCGGCAGGGGCCGGCGCCTCTACGACGCCCTGCTCGAGCGGGTCACGGCCCGCGGCTACCGGATGGCGGTCGCCGGCATCACGCAGCCGAACGACGCGAGCGTGCGGCTGCACCACGCCATGGGGTTCGAGACGGTCGGCACGTACGCGCGCATCGGCTGGAAGCTCGGGGAGTGGCGCGACGTCATGCGCCTCCAGCTGCCGCTCGGCGCCCCACTGGCGACCGGCGAGGACCCACCCGAGCCGACCTGAGCGGTCGGGGTGTCGAGAAGTGAGCGCTCGACGAGAAAGGTCCCTCGAGTGCCCACTTCCCGACCGGGGCTGTCGAGAAGTGAGCACTCGACGAGGGAGTCCGGTCGAGAAGGTCCCGTCGAGTGCCCACTTCCCGACGGTGTGTCAGGGGAGGGTGGGGTAGTCCGTGTAGCCCTCGGCGCCACCGCCGTAGAAGGTGGCCGGGTTCGGCTCGTTGAGCGGGGCGCCCTCGGCCCAGCGGCGGACGAGGTCGGGGTTCGCGAGGAACTCACGCCCGACCGCCACCGCGTCGCCGAGGTCGCGCTCGAGGATGTCCTCGACGTCCGCGAGGCCGGTCACCGAGGCGAAACCGGTGTTGAGGATGACGGGACCGCCGAACTTCTTGCGCAGGTTGCGCACCAGGTCGGACTCGGGGTCGCCGAGGATGCTCAGGTAGGCGAGGCCGAGCGGCGCGATGCCCTCGACGAGCGCCTCGTAGGTCGCGGCCGTCTCGAGCTCGTCCTCCTCGAGCACGCCCTGGATGTTGTGCGCGGGCGAGATGCGGATGCCGACCCGGTCGGCGCCGATCGCCTCGGCCACGGCCCTCGTGATCTCGACCGTGAGGCGGGCCCGGTTCTCGGGGGTGCCGCCGTACGCGTCGGTGCGCTGGTTGCTCGACGGGGCGAGGAACTGGTGCGGCAGGTAGCCGTTGGCGGCGTGCACCTCGACGCCGTCGAGGCCGGCCGCGACCGCCTGCCGGGCCGCGTGGACGAACTCGGCCACGAGCGTGGGGATCTCGTCCGTCTCGAGAGCACGCGGGACGGCATACGTCTGCTGGCCCGACGGGGTCACGATCTCGCCGGGTGCGGCGATGGCACTCGGGGCGACGCTCTCGAGGCCGCCCTTGTTGTCGGCGTGCGCGACGCGACCGGCGTGCATGAGCTGCACGACCACGTGGCCGCCGCCCGCGTGCACGGCGTCCGCGACGAGACGCCAGCCGGCGACCTGCTCGTCGGAGTGGATGCCGGGGGTGTCGAGGTAGCCCTGCCCGACCGCGCTGGGCTGGGTGCCCTCGGTGATGATGAGGCCGGCGCTCGCGCGCTGGCCGTAGTACTCGGCGTTGAGCTCGGTCGGCGCCTGTCCCTCGCCCGCGCGGTTGCGCGTCAGCGGGGCCATGACGAAGCGCTGGGGAAGGTCCCAGCGGCCGATGCGGATGGTCTCGAAGGCCGTGGACACAGGCCTGCTCCTGACTGTCGGTGGGGGTGTCGATGACTGTCGAGGGCTCGCCCCGCGAAGCGGTGGAGCCTTCAACCACGTAGGCGACAAGCCGGGCGCGCCGGTGATCATTCCCCGGTCGACCGCGTGTGACGGGCGGAACGACGGCGGAACGACGGGCGGAACGACGGGCGGCACGACGAAGGGGAGGACGCCGCAGCATCCTCCCCTTCGCGAACCGCTCAGACCGTGTGGGTCAGGCTCACGGCGCGTAGATGTACTTCATGCCCGGACCGTCGGTGAGGGTGCGGGTGTTGTAGTTGTACGGGCCGGCCGTGGCGTTCATCTCGATGACGGTGACCTCGTTGCCGTTGACGGCGGTGACCCAGGCGACGTGGCCGACGCTCGAGGAGCCGTGCACGCCGGGCTGCATGACGAGGATCGAGCGGGTGCGCGGCGTGCCGCTCACGGTGTAGCCCGCGTTGGCCGCGCCGGAGGCCCACTCCATGGCGTTTCCGGTCCAGCCGCCGGGGTAGTAGCCCTCGGACGCGTGCCACTTGGCGAGCGCGCCCCACGTGCACTGGCCCTTGGTGGCCCAGTTGTAGGAGGAACGCATGCCGGACGACGCGCTCGGGGCGACGTCGTTGCTGACCGACTTCGTCGTCGACGTCGTGGACGTCAGCGTGCGGCGGGTGAGGTCACGCGACGCGCGCTCGGCAGCAGCCTTGCGCTCGGCGGCAGCCTTCTCGGCGGCGGCCTTCTCGGCGGCAGCCTTGGCGGCGGCGCGCTCGGTCTTGACCTGGATGTCCTCGATGACGCGCGGCGCGGCAACCGCGGCGGGCTGGCTGACGGCCTTCTGCGCAGCCGGCGCGTAGCCGATCTTCGCCAGGGCGGTCGAGGCGGCGGGGACGGCGCCGCTGGTCGGGCCGACGGCGGCGGCGCCGGCAGCGGTGGCAGAGAGCGGCTCGGCGCTCGCGGGGTTCGCGAAGCTGGCGACGAGGCCACCGGTGGCTGCGACGAACGCCGCGCCCTTCATGGCCGGCTGTGCCGTCTCGCGAGCGAGGAGCTTGAGCTCGTTCAGGGGGTTGTGACGGCCAGGCGCACGGTGGCGGCCGCGGATGATCTCGTTGTTCACGCGTGTACCTCTCCGCGCCTACGAAGTTAGCTGTCGGGTTCGGGCGGAAAGGTGCCCGGTGCTCCCCCGGCCCGCGACGAGTCGCGACCGGGCGAGAACTTCACCCCAAGGACGTCCGGAGTCGTGGCGCCGGACGCCCGGAGAAACGTGTGGTTCCTCCGCTCCTGTCACAAGGTTTGCTCTCGCTCGAGAGGCGGTGACAGGACTAGGCGGTCCACCTCGCGAGCGCCCGACC
>JABFXB010000355.1 GCA_013361975.1 Dermatophilaceae bacterium | reverse complement strand
CCGACCTCGAGCCGAGTCCGGGTGAGCCGACGACGTGCCCCGACTGTTACGACCACGCACTCAAGGAGCTCGGCCGATGGTAGGGCGCAACGGATTCGTCCACGACCTCGACGAGGCGACCTATCACGCCGACCGTGAGTCGCTGTCCGTGTCGGGCGCCAAGGTGCTGCTCAAGGCGCCGGCGCTGTTCAAGTGGCAGCAGGAGCACCCGGTCCACCGCGACGTGTTCGACGTCGGGTCGGCAGCCCACAAGCTCGTCCTCGGCGTTGGTGCCCCGATCCGCGTGGTCGACGCCGACTCGTGGCGCACCAAGGACGCCAAGGCCGAGAAGGACGCTGCGCACGCCGCCGGGGAGATCCCCCTGCTCGCCGCCGACTACCGGCGCGTGCAGGACATGGCCGACGCCCTGTCGTCCCACCGGCTCGCCATGCGGCTGCTGTCCGAGGGCCAGCCCGAGGTCAGCGCCTACGCCGTGGACGACGCGACCGGCGTGACTAGGCGCGGCCGCTTCGACTGGCTCGGGACGTCGATCCTCACCGACTACAAGACGTGCGCGTCCGCCGACCCGCGCGACCTCGCCGGCCGATACGGCGCGATCCGCAAGTGGGGATACGACCAACAGGCCGCTTGGTACACCGACCTCGCCAGCGACCTCGGCCACCCCGCCTCGGCCTTCGCGTTCATCTTCCAGAGCAAGGAGCCGCCCCACCTCGTCACCGTCGCCTACATCGACGACAGCGACCTGTGGGACGCCCGCATCGCCAACGCCCGCGCGCTCGAGCTGTTCGCCGAGTGCACCGAAACCGGCCACTGGCCGGGCTACCTCCCTGACGACACGGCTGCCCTCGTCAGCCTCCAGCAGCAGACCTACGAATCGGAGCGCATCGCATGACCACCGAACTCGCCACCATCGACGGCCCATCCACCTCGCTGTCGGAGCAGATGTCCTACGCCCGCGCCGTGTCCACCGCCTCGATGCTGCCCGACAACTACCGCGGCAAGCCCGCCGACATTATGCTCGCCGTCGGCCTTGGGCAGTCGATGGGACTCTCCCCAGCCGAGTCCCTCTACCGCATCAGCGTCATCAAGGGGAAGCCAACCGCGTCGGCCGAGCTGATCGCCGCCAACGTCCGCAAGGCCGGCCACCGCCTCCGCGTCCGCGGCGACGAGACGACCTGCACCGCGACGATCATCCGCGCCGACGACCCCGACTACGAGTTCACCGTCGTCCGCGACCTCGCTTGGGCGCGACAGATGGGACTCGCCGACCAGCCGAACTACCGCAAGCAGCCCGGCACGATGCTCCAGTGGCGGGCGATCACCGCCGTCGCCCGGCTCGCCTGCCCCGAGGCGCTCTACGGCGTCTCGTACACCCCCGACGAGATCGGGGACAGCCCGCAGCAGCGCACGGGTGGCCTCGCTGCCGCCCTGGCCGATGAGTCGGCGCCGGTCACCGTCACCGCCGAGCAGGTCCACGACGAGCCCGATGGCCCCGCGATGCTCGACACTCGCTCCTCGCTCGCCAAGGCGATGTTCGCCGCGATGCGCGAGGCTGGCATCGACGACAAGGACGACCGCCTCGCGCTGTGCTCCGACGTGACCGGCCGCGAGATCACCTCATCGACCGACCTCCTCGAGGCCGAGGCGCGCGCGATCCTCGACCACCTGTCCGCCCCAACCCCGACGGACGCCCCGTGAGCGGCGGGAGCGGGCCAGGGCGGTCCGACTGGGGCGCGTGCGTCGAGTGCCAGCACCTCGGCGTCACCCACGCCGCCAACGGCCCCTGCCTCTCCGGCGCCAACGGCGGGCCTCTCTGTTCGTGCCCCGAATTTGCGCCGGGGGTGGGGGTGTGAGCGAGCACATGGCCGAGAAGGCGCAGGGCGTGGCCGTCCCACGAGACGCCTTGATCCACCTCGAAGCGGCCCCCAACCTAGCGGTCTGTGAACGCGCCGGCCGCGACTGGACCGGGACTGGCGACTTCTACCTCACGGCACCGGACAGCCCTCGCGCCCGGTTCATCAACTGCCCCGACTGCCTACGCCTTCCCCCCGGCAAGGGCGGTGCCTCGTGATCCGCATCGACCTCCCTTGGCGCACCCCGCCCCTCCGCGCCAACGACCGCCGCTCCTGGCCCGCCCAGCACCGCGCGTTCCAGCAGGCGCTCACCGAGGCACGCTGGGCGGTCAAGGCAGCCAAGCCCACGCCCGTCGTCGGCGCCAATGTCACGCTGCACTACCGGCCGGCGACGAGGCGGCGACAGGACGCGGACGGCATCGCGCCCAGCCTCAAGCCCTGCCTTGATGCGCTGGTGCTCGAGGGCGTGCTGCCCGACGACTCGTGGGTCCACGTCACCCGTACCGCGCAGGAGTTCCACGAGCCCGACGGTGACGCCGCCATGTGGCTGACCCTGACGCCCCCCGATGGCGAGGAGTTCCGGACGTGGGGAGGTGCGGCGTGAGCGCGTGCTGCGACACCTGTCCCTACTCGCCGTCATGCGCGGAGGAGGAAGCGTTTGACTGTGCGATCGGCCTGCACGACTGGATGGAGCGCGGCGTCGACGGTGACCGTTGGCACGAGTGCTTCCTGTGTGGCGAGCAGGTGGACGCATGACCCGCCAAGGCCGCTACGACGACACCGCCCTCGACGGCTACGGCATCGCCGACGTCGACCGCCCCCAGCGCCGCGTGCCGATCGACCTGGCCGCCATCGCCGAGTGGAACGCCGCCAACGAGGCAGCACGCGCCGACTACTACGCCCGCACCGCCGGCCTTCCCGACACCTACGCCCGACGGATCGCAGCCAGCGAGAGGCAGTTGCGCTACCGGGCACGCAAGGAGAAGAAGTGAGCCACCGAAGCCCCGCCGTCATCGCCGCCATCGTCAACGACTACAAGCGCGGCGTCCCCGTCAACGAGATCGTCCGCCTGCACGGGACCAGCGCCGAGAGCGTCCGCACCTACGCCCGGCGTGCCGGCATCGGACCACGACCAGCCCGCCAGCGCGGATTCTGCGACGCCTGCACCATGTCGCGCGTCCTCAACCACGAGGGCCTGTGCGACGGATGCGCCGACGACGTCCCGCTCACCGAGGGCCGCTGGGTCCGTCGCGGGCTCGTGCAGGTCTGGGTCGAGAACCCCAAGCCGAAGCGCCAGGTCGCGGCCGAGCTGATCGCCTGCCCCAAGTGCGAGGCCACCGTCACCGAGTCCTGCCGCACCAAGAACGGCCACCGCACCAACGACCACCTCGAGCGCCTGACGCCCCGACTGTGCGAGTGCGGCCACCTCCCGAAGCC
>JABFXB010000479.1 GCA_013361975.1 Dermatophilaceae bacterium | reverse complement strand
GAGGAGCCGGCCGACGCTGATCTCCCACACGGCGCCGTCGAAGCTCTCGAAGACGAGCAGGTCGTCGCCGTGGGTGAACTCGACGAACTCGCAGGTTCCCTCGGCGCCGGTGCCCGTGTCGCCCTCGGCGGTGTAGGTCAGCGAACCGGCCTCGAGCAGGGTCCAGTCGCGGCCGTCGAGCCTGGTTCCGGCGTGGTCGGGCTCGGCGAAGAGGTCGTGTCGGGTGCGCCAGTGGATGATCGACGGACCGCCACGGGGCCGCAGCGACACCCACTCGCGGGGTCCGGAGGCGGTGATGCAGTGCTCGCCCCAGCCCGTGCCGTCGAGGTCGAAGCGCAGGCTGCCCACGACGCGGTGGCGCGTGCCCTCGACCTCCAGCACGGCGCCGGGCCCGACCTGCGACTCGCGCAGCTCTGCTCGCATGCACCACTCCTCCGTGACGGTGCACACAGGGTATCCACCACGGACCCACCGGAGCGCACGAACCGAACTCGCGCGTAACTTCCGTCCGGGCCCCTCGTTTCCCCCGTAGCCGAGTCGAGACGGCGAGAGAGATGCAGGTGGATGCCACATGGGTGTGGAGATCGCGGTCACCGGGCTGACCAAGACCTTCGGGTCGCAGACGATCTGGCGGGACGTGACCCTCACGCTTCCCGCGGGTGAGATCTCGGTCATGCTCGGCCCCTCGGGCACGGGCAAGTCCGTCTTCCTCAAGACCCTCGTCGGGCTGCTCAAGCCCGACACGGGCTCGATCGTCATCAACGGCCGCGACCTCACGCGGCTGCGCGAGCACGACCTCTACGAGGTGCGCAAGCTCTTCGGCGTGCTCTTCCAGGACGGCGCGCTCTTCGGTTCGATGAACCTCTACGACAACATCGCGTTCCCCCTCCGCGAGCACACGAAGAAGACCGAGGCCGAGATCAAGCGCATCGTCGGCGAGAAGATCGAGCTCGTCGGCCTCCAGGGCGCCGAGGGCAAGCTGCCCGGCGAGATCTCCGGCGGCATGCGCAAGCGCGCCGGTCTGGCCCGGGCCCTCGTGCTCGACCCCGAGATCATCCTGTTCGACGAGCCCGACTCGGGGCTCGACCCGGTGCGCACCGCCTACCTCAACCAGCTGATCGTCGACCTCAACGCACAGATCGAGGCGACCTTCCTCATCGTCACGCACGACATCAACACGGCGCGCACGGTGCCCGACAACATCGGGCTGCTCTACCACCGGCACCTGGCGATGTTCGGCCCTCGCGAGATGCTGCTCAGCTCCGAGGAGCCCGTCGTGCGCCAGTTCCTCAACGCCCAGCGCGTCGGCCCGATCGGCATGTCCGAGGAGAAGGACGCCGACGAGCTCGCGGCCGAGTCGGGCCAGGAGCTGCCGCCGCTGCCGCCGATCGCGCTGCAGCTGCCGACGAGCGACGGCTCGCTGCGTCGCACGGCGCGGCCCGCGGGCGACTGGTGCCGCCAGAACGGCGTCACGCCGCCACCCGGGTCGTTCGAGAGCTCCACGGTGGCCGCCGGCGCCATCTCCACGACGTCGCCCGCGGCCGCCGCACCGAGCCCGTATGCCGGATCGGCCGCCTTCGCGGGGGAGGTGGGCTGACGTGGCCGCCCCCCTCACCGGCGCGCTGCGCCAGTCCGGTTCGCTCTTCGCGCTCGCGCTCGACGTGTTCCGGGCTCTGCCCCGGCGCCCGTTCCAGGTCAAGGAGTTCATCCAGCAGGCGTGGTTCATCGCGAGCGTCACGATCCTGCCGACCGCACTCGTGTCGATCCCGTTCGGCGCCGTCATCGCGCTGCAGCTCGGCACCCTGACCCGCCAGCTCGGTGCGCAGTCCTACACCGGTGCCGCGAGCGTGCTGGCGGTGCTGCGCGAGGCGAGCCCCATCGTCACGGCACTGCTCATCGCAGGGGCCGGCGGCTCGGCGATCTGCGCCGACCTCGGCTCGCGCAAGATCCGCGAGGAGATCGACGCGATGGAGGTGCTCGGCATCAGCCCGATCCAGCGCCTCGTCGTGCCGCGCGTGCTCGCCTCGATGCTCGTCGCGGTGCTGCTCAACGGCCTCGTGTCGGTGGTCGGCGTCGTCGGCGGCTACGTCTTCAACGTCATCGTCCAGGGCGGCACGCCGGGGGCGTACATCGCGAGCTTCACCGCGCTCGCCCAGCTGCCCGACCTCTGGACCGCCGAGATCAAGGCGCTCATCTTCGGGGCGATCGCGGCGGTGGTCGCGGCCTACAAGGGCCTGGGCGCCGGCGGCGGCCCGAAGGGTGTCGGCGACGCAGTGAACCAGAGCGTCGTCATCACCTTCATGCTGCTCTTCGTCGTCAACTTCGTCATCACGGCCGTGTACTTCCAGGTCGTCCCGCAGAAGATCTGAGAACCGACCATGGCGACCAAGACCCAGACCCAGACCCGGACCCGTCCGCCGAGCGCGGAGCGCCTGCTGCACCTGGCAGGCGGCCCCTCCCGCGCGCTCGACTCCCTCGGCGAGCAGATGCGCTTCTACGTGCGCTCCCTCGCCTGGAGCGGCCGCACCCTGCGTCGCTACAAGAAGGAGGTCGTGCGCCTCCTCGCCGAGGTGTCGCTCGGCACCGGCGCGCTGTCGGTCATAGGCGGCACCGTCGGCGTCATCGCCTTCCTCGCCTTCTTCACCGGCACCGAGGTGGGCCTGCAGGGCTACTCCTCGCTCGACCAGCTCGGCACCGGTGCGTTCACCGGCTTCTTCTCGGCCTACCTCAACACCCGCGAGATCGCCCCGCTCGTCGCAGGGCTCGCGCTCGCGGCCACGGTCGGCTGCGGCTTCACCGCCCAGCTCGGTGCGATGCGCATCTCCGAGGAGGTCGACGCGCTCGAGGTGATGGGCATCCCGTCGCTGCCGTTCCTCGTCACCACCCGGATGATCGCCGGCTTCGTCGCCGTCATCCCGCTCTACGTGCTCGGACTGCTCAGCTCGTACGCCGCGACCCGGTTCATCTCGACCGCCTACTTCGGGCAGTCCGAGGGCACCTACGACCACTACTTCCACCTGTTCCTGCCACCGGGTGACGTGTTCTGGTCGTTCGCCAAGGTGATGGTGTTCGCGGTCGTCATCATCCTCATCCACTGCTACTACGGCTACACCGCCTCGGGCGGCCCCGCCGGCGTCGGCGTGGCGGTCGGCACCGCCGTGCGCACCTCGATCGTCGCCATCAACATCGTCGACTTCTTCCTGTCGCTGGCCATCTGGGGCGCGACCACGAGCGTGCGGATTGCCGGATGAGCGCCGCCAAGGCCGCCGCGCCCGACGACGTCAGCACCGACTCGA
>JABFXB010000343.1 GCA_013361975.1 Dermatophilaceae bacterium | reverse complement strand
CGGTGATCATCACGTCGAAGGGCAGCTGGTCGATCGACCGCTCGGTGTCGCGGGCGAAGCTGCGAAGGTCAGACATGGTCGGCCTCCTCGTGGTCGCTGAGGTAGCCGGCCATCTGGGTGCGGGCCCTGGCCAGCCGCGCCTTGACCGTCCCCTCCGGCACGGAGAGCTCGTGCGCGATCTGCGCGACGCTGAGGTCGGCGATGTAGTGCAGCACCGCGGTGAGCCGCACCTGGGCACCGAGCTGGCTCAACGCGTACACGATGGCGACGTGGTCCTCGGGGGCGTGGGGGCCCAGCTCGATGCTGAGCTCGGCCCGGAACCGCGGCAGGACGCGCCCGGCGACGCGCGCCCTGCGCCAGCGGTTGCGCAGCCGGTTCAGGGCCACCGTGCGCAGCCACGCCTCCTTGTTGGCCGCGGCGACGAAGTCCGCTCGATGCGTCAGGGCGGTCAGGAACGACTCCTGCACCACGTCCTCCGCCTCGGACCGGTTGCCGCACAGGGCGACCATCTGGGTCACGAGGCGCCGGTAGGAGAGGTCGTACACCGCGCGGATCGCCGCGTCTTCGTCGTCGTCATCGTGCATGAGCGGGCCACCTGCCGAATCCCCCTGTCGATGCTTCCACTCCGGACGAACCCCCAGATGCCGTTTCGGTTGCATCGGCCAGCGCAGGTCGCCGACGCCGAGATGGCGGCGGCCGGGCCCGTGGTGGCCCGGAGTGATCCCTTGACGGCATACGGCAGGGGAGTGGGCATGGCGGCGCGGACGGGCCGCCTGGAGCGACCGCGTCCGCGCAGCCGGTCAGGGCGTGTAGTAGCCCATGAGGTCGGCGATGACCTGGGTCGACCCCGCCGAGTTGTAGACGTTGACGAGGCCGTTGGTCGTCGTGCTGGTGGCCGCGAGGTTCGTGATCGTTCGGCCGGCGACCGTGGACAGCGTCGAGGTGCCCGGCTGGCTCTGCCCGGACCGGTAGAACGAGACCCAGCCGTTGGCGGTGGAGACGGCGCCGGCCGCGAGAGCCGCGCCCCACACGGGATAGGTCGTGTGGGCGATGCCGAAGGTCGTGGCCCGACCTGCGGCCAGCGGACCCGGCACACCCCACCCGACGCGGGTGTCGACGAGCCGCCGCGGAGCGACGGCGACGAACTTGAGACCCCGACCGTCCACGTAGA
The DNA here is from genome assembly GCA_013361975.1 of Dermatophilaceae bacterium. Lineage (GTDB taxonomy): Bacteria > Actinomycetota > Actinomycetes > Actinomycetales > Dermatophilaceae > Terrabacter. Next base: position 2,130 of record JABFXB010000343.1, on the reverse strand, counting down.
AGCCCAGGGCGTCGACGACGACGTCGACCTGTCCGCGTGGCACCCAGATGGTGACCCGGCCCGACTGGTCCGCCGGGACGGTGATGAGGTTCGCCACGGGGGTGCGGTCGGTGACGCTGAGAGTAGGCACCGCCGGGCGGGCCGTGCCCGCCCGGTAGGCGGTGAGGGTCGTCGGGCCGGACGCGTTGAGCGCCGTGACGTTGAAGGTGACCGCACGCGTGCCGCTGAGCAGCCCCGGGATGGTGAACGTGAGGGGGCGGGTGGCCGACACCTGCTGGCGCGGGGCGCCGACGCCGGTGCGGGTGTCGACGAGGCGAGACGGCCGGGTGTAGGCCGCGTAGCCGGCCCCGGTGCCGGTGCGGAAGTAGCCCTCGAGGTCGGCGATGACGTTCACCGAACCTCTGGCGTTGAAGAGGCGAACCTTGCCGCCCGGCGCGACGCCGACGGTCACCTGGGTGGTGATGGTGCGACCTGGCACCACGTCGAGATTCGAGGTGAAGCGCCGTGCCATGTTGGCCGGGTATGCCGTCAGGGTCGTCGGCGTCGTCGCGTCGAGTGCCGTGACGTTGAGGGTGACGGCGGTCGCCGTCGAGGGCAGCCCGGGCACCGTGAGCACCAGCGAGGTGTTCGCCGGGAGCGGGCGCTGGGTGGTGCCGAGCCCGGTCCTCGTGTCGAGCAGGCGCCGTGCCGTCACCGGCACGTAGACGGAACGCCCGACGACGTACTGGTAGGTGCGCCACGTCGACGAGGCGGCCGACCTGATGGAGGGCACCTGCGGGTAGGCGGCGTCACCCGGGCAGCTCGTCAGGCTGAGGTCGCGGTGACCCATGACCCGCGGCTTCGTGACCCGCACGCCCGCGTCGTAGCGTGAACCGCCCGTCGACGTGAGCACGACCGACGAGCCGGGGTCGAAGCTCGACCGGTCTGCCTGCCAGGCGATCGTGCGGCTCACCGCGCTGGTCACGGCGCTCGGGAGGCTGACGCTGGTGAAGGTGCCGATGACGGAGACGCCGAAGGTCTCCCCGTTGAAGCCGCCGGCCTGGGCGCCCTGGGTGAAGCCGGTGAGCCCGCCCTTTCGCCCCTCGTAGATGCGCCCGAAGCGGTCGACGAGGAAGTTGTAGCCGATGTCGCACCAGCCGTTGCTCTGGGTGTGGTAGGCGAAGATCCCACGGACCAGGCCGGGGGCCTGTGCGGCCGTGTAGTTGTTCGCGTTGACGGTGTGGTGCACGACGCCGGCCTTGAAACCGCCCACGGCATCGGGCTGGCAGGGCATCATGCTCTCGTTCGCGCCCCACTGGGCCCGCGTCACGATGGTGGGCTGCGGGACCGAGGCGAGCGTGGCCGTCGCTGTCGTGGCGGTGGACATGGTGGACGCGGTGGACGCGGTGGACGCGGCCGACATCGTGGTGGAGCGCGGGCCCGTCGTGGTCGCGCTCGTCGTGGTGGCGCTCGTGGTGGTCGCGGGCATCGTGGCGGTGCCGTCGGAGGTCGAGGTCCCGACCGGCGACGTGGCGACGGCGGCGTCCGACGGCGCGGTCTTGGCGTCGACCAGGCTGAGGGCGAGGTCGCGCGGCGCCGCGCCGCCGCTAGACAGGACACGCACCTGGACCGCGTCGGAGCCGGCCGCGGTGAGCGGGTCGGTGGCCTTGCGGGCTCGCCGGGCCTCTGCCGTGCCGGCATCCGGCCCGTGGTCGTCGTCGACCTCGAGACCGAGCCAGCTGCTCCAGCCGCGCTTCGAGTGGGTGCGCGCCTCGACGGCGAGCCCGGCCGGCGCCGCCCCCTGGTAGGTCACGCCGACGACGTCGAACTTCGTGCCGGAGCGGGTGACGGCCGCGACGACCTTGCGTACGCCGGACCTGCCGGACGCGTCGGGGGCGACCGACCCCGTGGCCGACCTCGCGGCGGGCGCAGACGACGGGGCCGGCGCGGGTGCCTGCTGCGGGGAGGCCGCGACGGCGGGGATCGGCACCTTGGTCACCGAAGGGGTGACGGGCGGCTGGGCCGGGCGGGCAGGGGGGCCCGGCACCGCCCCCGAGACGGTGCCGGGCACGGTCGCCGGCGCAGCCGAGGCGCCTGCGGTCGGTGACCCGGTGGTGGCCAGTGCAACGGGCGCGAGCATGGCCAGGACCG
>JABFXB010000415.1 GCA_013361975.1 Dermatophilaceae bacterium | reverse complement strand
CGACTTCACGAAGTACGCCGACGGCACCCCCACGACGAAGGGCGACGTCATCTACCTGACCGACGTCATGAAGATGCCGAACGGGCGCATGTGGTCGAACTCGTCGCGGTTCTCGCCCGACCCGAACTACAAGGTGCCGGTGCTCAAGTTCGTCATCGGTGACACGGTGCCCGACAACAGCATCATGCCGCCGCAGAACCGGCTCATGCGGGCCCTACCGCCGCTGCCGAGCAACTGGCAGTCGCTGATGGACAACCGGCTCATCTTCGAGGTCGAGCGCGGCAGCGCCGGCGCCGACATCGAGTGGCTCATCAACGGCAAGCCGTTCGAGCCCGCCACGGTCGCCACGAGCCTGAAGAACCCGTCAGGCAGGTCCCCGCTCGCATCGCAGCCGAAGAACAGCTTCAACCTGTGGGAGATCCGCAACGGCGGAGGCGGCTGGGTGCACCCCTTCCACCTGCACATGGAGGAGCATCGGACCGTCATGCGCAACGGCGTGGACGTGTCGCTCAAGGCGGGGGCAGGGCATCCGGAGGATGTGTCGCGTGAAGACCTCGTGGCCCTGGACCCCAGCGAGTCCGTGATCGTCTACCGCGGCTTCCGCGACTTCCACGGGCCGTACGTCGCGCACTGCCACAACCTCGCGCACGAGGACCACGCCATGATGTTCGGCTGGGAGATCACCTAGCCAGGACCACCGACCGCGGGTGGTCGCTCCCTCGGGGCGGCCACCCCGATCGCCTTGACGCCCTTACCTTTTCACTGCCGACCTGAGGCTGGTCCCAATGGCGACTCGTTCCGTCCAACCCATCCACCACTTCAGGGCGCCCACCGGCACGGTCGCGCGCCCGGCGCCGGTGCCGTCGACGGCGGCTGGAGCGGCGTCCTCGCCGTCCTCGACCTCGGCCGTCGCCTCGCCCGTGCCATCCTTCGCCGTCCCGTGGGTCACCGTCGTGACGCTCGCCGTGGTTCTCTCCTTCGCCGACGGGTTCTGGGTGATCTCGGTCCGCGGCGCGGTCGGCGCCATCGAGCGCACCAGTCAGCCGTTCGCGACGTGGCTCCGGGAGTCGGCCGTGATGACGCCGCTCTACGTCGTGGCGGTGCTCGCCGCCCTCACCGTGGCCGCGCGCCGCTTCGGGCCGGTCCTGCGTGGCGGACGAGCAGTCGTCGCCTCCGCCTGGCTCGTCGCGCTCGCCGCCTCGCTCGTCGGTGCCGCCCACCTGCTCGTGAGCGCCGTGGTCGACTTCCGGCTCCAGTCGGGGCTCATCGACCACATGGGTGCGATGAGCACCACCTGCGGCGCGGACTGCGTGGCGCGCCTCGAGTCCGACAGCTTCTGGCTGCAGGCACGTGCCACCGGCTACGGCGCAGCCATCCTGCTCCTCACCAACGTGCTCGTCGTTGGCTGGATGGTCGCCATGCGCGGAGGGCGGCTGCGCGTCACCTCCACCAGGGAAGCACACGCCTCCCGGGTCGACGACCGGGTCCTCGGGCTCGTGGGGGCCCTCCTCGGCGCGGCCGTCATCCACGTGGTCGTGGTGCCAGAGCACCTCACCGAGTGGGCGGCCGCGGGGCTGTTCTTCGTCGGCCTCGCTGCGGCCCAGCTCCTCGTCGGCCTGGCCGTGTTGGCGCGGCCCACGCGCATCGTCCGGATCGCGTCCGTCGTCGTCGCGGCCGGCCCGATCGTCCTGTGGTTCGTGAGCCGGACCGTGGGCCTGCCGCTCGGACCCGAGCCCGGTGTGCCCGAGGCGCTGGGCATGAGCGATCTCGTCTGTGCCGTCCTCGAGGCGGCGGCCGTGGCCTTCGCGCTGTCGCTCGGCTCGACCGAGGGCGTGGAGGACGAGGACGCGGACGAGCCCGTCCGGGTTCGGGCGACGAGTGCCCACCGCACCGGCCTCGTGGTCGTGGCGATGCTCGCCGTGACCCTGGTCGGGGTGAGCGCCAACGGCATGCTGCTCCTCGGGGGCGACGTGCACGGCTCGAGCACCTCGCAGAGCGCCGGGGCCGCCGGCCAGCGCTGACCCCAACCCGCTGCACCTCCCACCGCAGCACGGGACGCCCGGCCGGGTCTCAGGATCCGGGCGTCCCGGCCCAGCCTGTGGACGAGAGCGAGCCCGGCGGCATACGGTGAAGCCGTGCGTGCGGCGAGCCTCCTCCTTCTCTGCCGCGACGAGGCCTGATCCCGGCCCTCCTCGTCGCGGAGTTTCCCGTGTCCGGCCGGACACCGAGCGAAACGCAGACGAGAGAGAGTGCACGATGATCCACCCGCAGCAGACGTCGGGAATGCCGTTCCAGAAGTACGTCCCGTTCCACGAGCAGATCCCGTTCGACCTGCCCGACCGCACCTGGCCGACCAAGCGCATCGAGCAGGCCCCGCGCTGGTGCGCCGTCGACCTGCGTGACGGCAACCAGGCCCTCATCGACCCGATGAACTCCGAGCGCAAGCTGCGCATGTTCCAGCTCCTCGTGAAGATGGGCTACAAGGAGATCGAGATCGGCTTCCCGTCGGCGAGCCAGACCGACTTCGACTTCTGCCGCGAGCTCATCGACGGCGGCCACATCCCCGACGACGTGACGATCCAGGTGCTGACCCAGTGCCGCGACCACCTCATCGAGCGGACCTTCGACGCCATCCGCGGTGCGAAGGAGGCGATCGTCCACTTCTACAACTCCACCTCGATCCTGCAGCGCCGAGTCGTCTTCGGCCTCGGCCAGGACGGCATCATCGACATCGCCGTGCAGGGTGCGCGCCTCATCAAGAAGCTCGAGGAGACGATCCCCGACACGACGATCTACTACGAGTACTCGCCCGAGTCCTACACCGGCACCGAGCTCGACTTCGCGATGCGCATCTGCAACGCGGTCATCGACGTCATCGACCCGACGCCCGACCACAAGATGATCGTCAACCTGCCGGCGACCGTCGAGATGATCACCCCGAACGTCTACGCCGACTCCATCGAGTGGATGGTGCGCCACCTCGACCGGCGCGAGTCGCTCGTGGTGAGCCTGCACCCGCACAACGACCGCGGCACGGGCGTGGCCGCCGCCGAGCTCGGCTACCTCGCCGGCGCCGACCGCATCGAGGGCTGCCTCTTCGGCAACGGCGAGCGCACCGGCAACGTCGACCTCGTCACCCTCGGCATGAACCTCTTCAGCCAGGGCATCGACCCCCAGATCGACTTCAGCGACATCGACGAGATCCGCCGCACGGTCGAGTACTGCAACCAGCTGCCCGTCGGCGAGCGCCACCCCTACGGCGGCGACCTCGTCTTCACCGCCTTCAGCGGCTCCCACCAGGACGCCATCAAGAAGGG
>JABFXB010000293.1 GCA_013361975.1 Dermatophilaceae bacterium | reverse complement strand
AGGATGGCCTGGGCCGGGCTCACGCCGTGGGCCCCGGCGGCCGCAGCGACCGGGTCGGCCCCGAAGGGAGCGTTGCGCTTGCCGAGCGGGCTCCAGCTCTCGGTGCGGATGCCGAGCCGCTCGTGGACGGCCCGCAGCTGCTCCTGCGGGAAGAGGGGATGCAGCTCGACCTGGTTGACGACCGGCACCACGCCGGTGGCGTCGACGATCTCGGTGAGGTGCTTCTCGGTGAAGTTGCTGACTCCGACCGACCGCACCAGACCGCGCTCGCGGCACTCGACGAGAGCGCGGTAGGCGTCGACGTAGAGCCCGACGCTCGGGTTGGGCCAGTGGATGAGGGCGACGTCGAGCTGCTCGATGCCGAGGCGCTCGAGAGTGCCCTCGACCGAGGCGACCGCCTTGTCGAAGGCGTGGTCGCGGCCCGGCACCTTGCTCTGCACCACGAGCTCCTCGCGGGCCACGCCCGACCGCCGGACGGCCTCGCCCACCTCGCTCTCGTTGCCGTAGTTGACGGCCGTGTCGATCAGTCGGTAGCCCGACTCGATCGCCGACACCATCGCGCGTATGCCGTCCTCGCCCGTGAGCGGGTAGGTGCCGAAGCCGATCGCCGGGATCGTCGTGCCGTCGTTGAGGCTGTGCGTGGGAACCGTCGTCATGCGGTCAACCTACGGCGGGCGCGGCGCCGTGCGCGAGGGGCGTCCCACGCGTCCGACCCCGTATGCCGCGCCCCCTCCGAGGCGGCATACGGGGTCGGGACGACGCGTGCCGTCAGCGAGCTGTCGACCCGACCGGCGCGGGATCGGACGTCGCCGTCTCGAGAGGTCGCAGCTTCTCTCCCTCGATGTCGACGTCGGGCAGCAGGCGGTCGAGCCAGCGCGGCATCCACCAGGCCCGGTCGCCGAGGAAGGACATGACGGCGGGCACGATCGACAGGCGCACCACGAACGCGTCGACGGCCACGCCGAGCGCCAGGGCGAAACCCATCGACTTGATGATCGGGTCCTCGACGAGGACGAAGCCGGCGAAGACCGACATCATGATGAGGGCGGCGGCCACGACGACGCGCGCGCCGTGGCCGACTCCGGCGACGACCGCCTCCTTGGCCGTGTCGCCGTGGACGAAGTCCTCGCGCATCCGCGACACGAGGAACACCTCGTAGTCCATGGCCAGGCCGAAGAGGATGCCGATGAGCAGGATCGGAAGGAAGCTGACGAGCGGCCCGGCGGTGTCGAGCCCGACGAGCGAGGCCAGCCAGCCCCACTGGAAGATCGCGACCGTCGCGCCGAACGCCGCCCCGATCGTGAGCAGGAACCCGAGGGTCGCCTTGAGCGGGACGAGGATCGACCGGAACATCAGCATGAGCAGCACGAAGCCCAGACCGACGACCAGGACGAGGTAGACCGGCAGGGCGTCGGACAGCTTGTCCGACACGTCGACGCCGACTGCGGTCACGCCGGTGACGGAGATCTCGGCGCCGGTGGCACCGGCCGTCGTCGCGAGCTTCGCGCGCAGGTCGCGGACGAGCTCGAAGGTGGCCTGCTCGCTCGGCCCGGACTTCGGGACGACGGCGAGCAGCGCCGTGCGCCCGTCGGCACTCGCCTGGCCCGGCGCGACCGCGAGCACGTCGGGCAGGCCGGTGGCTGCGGCAGCCGCCGAGGCCGAGGCCCGCTCGATCTGCTGGGCGTCGTCGCCGTGGACCACCATGACGAGCCGCCCGTTGAAGCCCTCGCCGAAGCCCTCGGAGACGAGGTCGTATGCCGTGCGCTTGCTGCTCGACGTGGGCGCGGTTCCGTCGTCGGGCAGGGCGAGCCGCATGTCGGCGGCCGGCAGGGCGACGGCGCCGAGGACGACGACGCCGGCGAGGAGCACGGGCACGCGGTGCCGCACGGTGAACCGCCCCCAGGCGAATCCGCGGTTGCCGGCGGCCTCCTCGAGGTCGGTGCCGACGCCACCCTCGCGCTCGGCCCGCCGCTGGCGCCGCGAGAGCACGCGGTCGCCGGCGAATCCGAGCAGTGCCGGCAGCAGCGTGACGGCGACGAGGACCGCGATGAGGACCGTGCCGGCGGCGGCGAGACCCATGGCGGTGAGGAACGGGATGCCGACGACGGACAGTCCGGCCAGGGCGATGATCACCGTGAGCCCGGCGAAGACGACGGCCGTGCCGGCGGTGCCCACGGCTCGACCGACCGCCTCCTGCCGCTCGAGGCCCAGGGCCAGGTTGTGTCGGTAGCGCGAGGTGATGAAGAGCGAGTAGTCGATGCCGACGGCCAGGCCCAGCATCAGCGCGAGGACCGGAGTCACGCTGGACAGCTCGACCGCGTGCCCGACGAGGAGCAGACCGACCATGCCGACGCCCACACCGATGAGCGCGTTGACCATCGTCATGCCGGCCGCCACGAGGGAGCCGAAGGTGACGACGAGCACGACGAGGGCGACGAGCACGCCGATGCCCTCGGTCGAGCCGATCTCGGGCGTCGCGATGAGCGGCTCACCGCCGGCTGCGACCGTCCACCCGGCCGGGGCGTCTGTTCCGAGCGCTTCGTACGCCGAGCGTTGGTCGGCGGTCAGCTCGTCCGCCGTCTGCGCGAACTGCACCGTGACGAGGCCGTAGCGGCCGTCGGGGCTGATCGCCCTGGTGTCGAAGGGCCCGACGGCGCCCAGCACGCCCGGCAGCTTCGACGCGCGTGCCACGACCGCGTCGACGGCGGAGCGCGAGGCGGGGTCGGCCAGGGTCGCACCGGCGGGTGCTCGCACGACCACGGTGCCGGACGCGCCGCTCGCCTGCGGGAACTCCTTCTGCAGGGCGTCGAGCGCTCGCTGCGACTCGGTGCCCGGGATCGAGACGCTCGTCGTCGGAGCCGTGCCGAGCGACAGCAGCACCCCGCCCAGGACAGCGAGCAGCACGAGCCACGTCGCGGCGACGAGCCCGCGGCGGGCGAAGGCACCCCGCCCCAGGCGGTAGAGAAGCGTGGCCATCGAGACCTCCAGGTCGTGGTCGGCACGGGCGTGCGTGGGGGCCGGGCAACGGTGACCAGCGCCCTAAAGTTACCCGATCGGCTAAGTAGGTGCGAAGGCAGGCCCTGCCGGTCGGTAGGGTGATCGCGCACCGCACCCCGACCACCTGTCCGAGAGGAGCCGGGCGAACCCATGGCCAGACCACAGTCGCCGCGCGGCCAGGGCCGGCGCCGGGTCATCGACGCCGCGGTCGAGCTCTTCGCCGAGCACGGCGTGAGCGGCACCTCGCTGCAGATGATCGCCGACCACCTCGGCGTCACCAAGGCCGCCGTGTACTACCAGTTCCACGCCAAGGAGGACATCGTCCTCGC
>JABFXB010000167.1 GCA_013361975.1 Dermatophilaceae bacterium | reverse complement strand
GAGGCCAACGCCGAACGGCTCAGCGCCCCCGACGTCCGCCGCATCCCCGTCAGCCGGGCGCTCGATCCGTCCTGACGCAACTGGCGCGCCGAGTTCCTACACTGACGAGGTGAGGACTCGACGCGGTCTGCCCGCGGTCGCAGTGGCGGCCGCGGCGCTGCTCGCGGCCGCTTGTGGGGCGCCGACCACGGCGTCCGCTCCGCCGGCTGCCGCCACCAGCACGAAGGCCGCGGCCCTTGGCACCACCGGCCACACCGGCTCGGCGACACCCGGCGCGGCGCCGAGCCTCCTCCGGGCCGGTGAGTCCCTGCGCACCGTCACCGCCCCGGTCTCGTACACGCCGAAGGCGCCCGCGACCGGCACCGATGACTACCGCTGCTTCGTCCTGGACCCGAGGCTCACGAAGGACCAGTTCGTCACCGGCTTCGACATCGCGCCGGGCCAGCCGGACGAAGTGCACCACGTCATCCTCTTCCGTGTGCCGCCCTCTGCCGCCTCCGCCGCCAGGGCGCGCGACGCCGACAGCGGCGGCAAGGGCTGGACCTGCTTCGGCGGCGCCGGGCTCGGATCCCGTGGGGCGACGCTCGACGACGCGCCGTGGGTCGGTGCGTGGGCCCCGGGCGGCCGCGAGAACGTGCTGCCCGCCGACGTCGGCATCCCGATGGAGCGTGGCTCGCTCCTCGTCATGCAGGTGCACTACAACCTCCGCCACGGGGTCACGCCCGACCGCACCTCGGTGAAGCTGCGGCTCTCGTCGTCACCGGGGCTCAAGCCGCTCGAGACCATGCTCTACCCCGCGCCGGTCGAGCTTCCCTGCCGCCCAGGCAAGTCCGGCCCGCTGTGCGACCGGTCCAAGGCCATCGCCGACGTGACCGAACGCTTCGGAGCGATGTCACCCCGGATGGTGAACGGGCTGCTGCTCGTCTGCGACGGCACGCTCCTCCCGTCGCCCGGCCCGACGCAGTCGTGCACGCGCACCGTCGAACGGGCGGCGACCGTGCGCGCCGTGGCCGGCCACATGCACCTGCTCGGCTCGTCGCTGCGCATCGAGCTGAACCCCGACACCGCGTCGGCCCGCACCCTGCTCGACATCAAGACGTGGGACTTCGACAACCAGGGCGCCGTCCCGATCCCCGCGACGAAGATCAAGCCGGGTGACTCGATCCGCGTCAGCTGCACCCACGACCAGGCCTGGCGCGACAAGCTGCCCGACCTGCAGGGCCTGCCCGAGCGCTACGTCGTCTGGGGCGAGGGCACCACCGACGAGATGTGCCTCGGCCTGCTGAGCGTGACGCGCCCGTGACAGACATGACCGACGTCCTCGTCGTCGGCGGTGCGGGCGTCGACACCATCGTGCGCGTCGACGACCTGCCGGTCCCCCTGGCCGACTCGCACGTCGTGCCGCCCATCGACACCGTGGTCGGCCACACCGGCAGCGGCGTCGCGCTCGGCTGTCACCGGCTGGGCCTCGCGACGTGCTTCGTCGACGTCATCGGCGACGACCACGAGGGCGCGATGCTGCGCGAGCGGTTCGCCGACGAGGGCCTGCGCTTCGAGCACGTCGTCCACGCGAGCGGCACCCGCAGGGCGGTCAACCTCGTCGACGCGACCGGGCGCCGGATGTCGTTCTACGACCCGCGCCACCCCTACGACCTGGCGCCCGACCCCGACCTCTGGCGCGGTCCCCTCGAGGGCGCCCGCCACGTGCACGCGTCGATCATGCCCTGGACCGTCGGAGCCCTCACCGACGCAACCGCCGCCGACGCGACCACGTCGACCGACCTGCACGACTGGGACGGTCGCAACCCGCACCACCGGCCCTTCGCGTATGCCGCCGACCTCGTCTTCGTGTCGGGCTCGCGCCTCGGGTCGGTCGAGGACGACGTCGTCGCGGACATCTTCGACCGCGGCCTCGCGCGGCTGGTCGTCGTGATGGACGGCGCCGCCGGCAGCCGCGTGACCGTGCGCGACGGCGGGTCGTTCGCGGTGCCCGCCGTCGACATCCCGGGCCGACCGGCCGTCGACTCGAACGGCGCGGGCGATGCCTACGTGTCGGCGTTCCTGCACCGGTGGCTCGGCGGCGGCGACGCCCGCGCAGCCGCTCGGGCGGGCTCGGTCGCGGGAGCGTGGGCGTGCGGCACCCCGGGCACGCACTCGAGCCTCATCGACGAGGCCGAGCTCGGCCGCCAGCTGGCCACGGCCTTCGGCGGCGCGGGCCGGCCCTGAGACCGGCCCGCGCTCGTCTCACTCCGAGGGAGCGTTGCCCGACTGGTCGCCGGCGATGTTGACGAGCCAGCCGATGCCGAACTTGTCGGTGAGCTGGCCGAACTCGTCGCCCCACATCTGCTTCTCGAGGGGCATCGAGACGTTGCCACCCTCGGACAGCTTCTCGAAGTAGCCGCGCAGCTCGTCGGAGTCGTCGCCGCTCAGGCTGACGGTGATGTTGTTGCCGGGCTCGTAGGGCATGCGGTCAGGCGTGTCGGAGGCCATGATCGTGTAGCCGCTGGGCGTCTCGAGCTGGGCGTGCATGATGTTGTCGGCGCCGGGGCCGGTGTCGCCGTACTCGCCGAAGGTGCTGACGTTGAGCTCACCGCCGAAGACGGACTTGTAGAACTCCATCGCGTCGCGGGCGGTGTCCTTGAAGCTGATGTAGGGGTTCAGGCGCGAAGACATGTGGCCGTGCTCCTCTCGGGAAATGGGTGTCTCTCACCCTAGGACCGGCATCCGACACCGAGGTGGCGTTCGGAGGAACAGAAGTCGTCAGTACGAGCGCCGCGAGCGGGCGGCCCCCCGGCTCGACCCGAGCGGCGCCTGACGTCGCCCGTCGTCGGTCGGGCCGAGGCCGCCCTGGCAGCCCGGGCAGTAGAACATCGTGCGCTCGCGCGTCGGCTCGCCGATGGGCGCGACCCGCACCGTCGTGCCGCACCTGCGGCAGGGCCGGCCGCTCCTTGCGTGGACGTACTGCGTCTCGCCCTGCCGGAAGCTGCCGGTGCTCGACTGCACGACGTTCCGGCGCCCGTTGTCGATGAGCCGCTGCGCGCGAGCCACGACGCGTTCGATCACCTCGCGGCCCAGCTCCGTCGTCGACGTCCAGGGCGGCACGCGTTCGAGAAAGAGCGTCTCGGCGCACCACAGGGTCCCCACGCCGGCGAGGTTGCGCTGGTCGAGCAGGGCCTGGCCCACCGGCACCCCGGAGGCCAGCACGTTGCCGACGGCACGGTCGAGGTCCCAGTCGGGGCCGAGCACGTCGGGCCCGAGGTGGCCGACGAGCTCGCCCTCGCGCGCTGTCGGCACGAGGTCGAGCATGCCGAGACGAAGCCCGAGAGCGGTC
>JABFXB010000496.1 GCA_013361975.1 Dermatophilaceae bacterium | reverse complement strand
CAGCAGATGGAGGAAGCCCTCTACGCCGAAGACCCGCGCTTTGCGTCGCGCATCGAGAAGACGAAGTCTCGAGGTCTCGGGCGAGGTCGCGTGGTCGCAGGAGTCATAGCCGGCGTGGCCGGGCTGGCCCTGGTCGTGCTCTCGGCGATGAGCAGTGCCATCTGGCTCGGCGCGGTGGGGTTCGCGATCATGGTCGCCGGCATCGTCTACGCCATCACCCCCTCGAAGACCAAGCTCGCGGCGGTCGGTTCCGACGGCACGCCCAAACCGCGGCCGGGCAAGGGCAAGGCGGCTCCTTCGAAGCAGGCCGGCTTCATGGAGCGGCTCGAGGAGCGGTGGGAGAAGCGTCGCCGCGACCAGTGGTGACCTTCGCGCAGGGTTCCGCTAGGGCCGCGTGAGGTAGACCGCGACGGCCCACGTCGCGAGGATCGCGAAGGCGGTCGCCAGCTCGATGCCGATGTTGAGCGCCACGGCGCGGATGGCCTGGGTGGTCGCCCGCCAGGCCGCGGCGTGCTGACGGTGCTTGACGCGTTCGAGCAGGTAGACGGCGAGGACGAAGCCCAACGGGGCCCCGACGACCGGGACCACGAAGAACCCGACCACGGCGACGGCCAGCGCCAGTGCCACGCTCCAGCCCTCGACGCCCGCGGACCGCATCCGGCGCCCCGGCAGCAGGTACTGCGCGACGAGGCCCACGGCATACGCGACCGTGGCGATGCCGAGGACGAGCCAACCCGGCCCGTCCTGACGTTCCAACGCCCACACGAGCGTCGCCCCCCAGACCACGAACAGTCCCGGGAGCACCGGGACGACGATGCCGACGGTCCCCACGAGCATCGCGAGCAGGACGATGACGTTCGTCGCGGTGATCACGAAGGTGCCGTCGGCGGCGTTCGGGTCGAGATGGGGTCAGGAAGGGCCGGGTCTGGTGTCTCTGCTGGTCTCAGCGCTCGTCGACCGGGGCGGAGGCCGGGATCTCATTGAGCCGGTCCGTCTCGTCCTGGATGTCGAGCGCCTTGTCCTTCAGGGCCGGGAGGTGCTCCCGTCCGTGGTGCGCGCAGAAGAGCAGCTCTCCGCCGGAAACGAGGCGGGCGCGGATGTAGGCCTGAGCCCCACATCGGTCGCAGCGGTCAGCAGCGGTCAGTTCGGGTGCCAGTGCTGTCGTCATTTATTTCGCCTCTTTCCTCCCTCGGGGGTCCCCCGGAGGGAAACCCTGCCATGTACCTACGACGCTCGAGGGCTCCTGTCGGTGCACCACTCTTGCTTCGCGGACGTTCCAACAGTGAATCACGCGGAATGCTTCCCGATGGTGAGGCTCGGCTAGTGAGACACCTTCGGACCAACATCGTTACGTGTCAGAGATTCGATGAGCGCCCGCGATACGGATTGGTCTTCACCCCTGTCCCATACCCGCTCGAGACCGCGAGCGGGCGCACGGCCGTGCCCAGCGAGCCTCCCCGGGGCCGTCGGCATCGATGACTAGGCTGCCTCTGCCAGCCCTCCACAGCCCGACCGCTGGCCGCTGACCCGAACGAAAGAGATCGACACCCGTGGCCTCCGCCTCCCGTCCTGCTCCCTCCGGCAACGGCGACTACACCGCCCGCCACCTCCAGGTCCTCGAGGGCCTCGAGGCCGTGCGCAAGCGTCCCGGCATGTACATCGGCTCGACCGACCAGCGCGGCCTCATGCACTGCCTCTGGGAGATCATCGACAACGCCGTCGACGAGGCCCTCGCGGGTGTCTGCACCGCCATCGAGGTCATCCTGGGCGCCGACGGCTCGATCGAGGTGCGCGACAACGGGCGCGGCATCCCCGTCGACATCGAGCCGCGAACAGGCCTGTCCGGCGTCGAGGTCGTGTTCACCAAGCTGCACGCCGGCGGCAAGTTCGGTGGTGCGTCCTACGCCGCCACCGGTGGCCTCCACGGCGTCGGCGCGTCGGTCGTCAACGCCCTGTCCGCCCGCCTCGACGTCGAGGTCGACCGGGCCGGCAAGACGTACGGCATGAGCTTCCGACGGGGCGAGCCGGGCACGTTCACCGACGCCGAGGGCGCGCACCACTCACCCGAGGCCGCCTTCACGCCCTACGAGCGCAAGAGCGCTCTGCCGGTCGTGGGCAAGGCCAAGCGGGGCGTCACGGGGTCACGCGTGCGGTTCTGGCCCGACCGCCAGATCTTCCTCAAGGACGCCGAGCTCGACTTCGACGCCATCCTCGGGCGCGCGCGCCAGACCTCCTTCCTCGTGCCCGGCCTGCGCCTGGTCATCCGCGACGAGCGCCGCCTCAAGGGCACCGCCGGCGAGGAGGGCCCCGTCGAAGAGGTCTTCCAGCACGACGGAGGCATCACCGACTTCGTCGAGTTCCTCGCACCCGACACCCCGATCACCGACGTGTGGAGGCTCGAGGGGTCCGGCACCTTCACCGAGACCGTGCCCGTGCTCGACGTCAACGGCCACATGACGCCGACCGAGCTCGAGCGCGAGTGCGCGGTCGAGGTGGCGCTGCGCTGGGGCCAGGGCTACGACACCAAGGTCCAGTCGTTCGTGAACATCATCACGACCCCCAAGGGCGGCACCCACGTCGCCGGGTTCGAGCAGTCGCTGCTCAAGGTGTTCCGCAAGCAGCTCGAGGTCAACGCCCGACGGCTCAAGGTCGGCAACGACAAGCCAGAGAAGGACGACGTCCTCGCCGGCATGACCGCCGTGGTCACCGTGCGTCTCGCCGAGCCCCAGTTCGAGGGCCAGACCAAGGAGGTCCTCGGCACCAACGCCGTGCGCGCCATCGTGGCCCGGGTCGTCGAGCAGGAGCTGACCGCCCAGCTCACCTCGACCAAGCGCGGCGACAAGCAGCAGTCCGCGCTGCTGCTCGAGAAGGTCGTCTCCGAGATGAAGTCGCGCATCAGCGCCCGGCTGCACAAGGAGACCCAGCGCCGCAAGAACGCCCTCGAGAGCTCGACGCTGCCCTCGAAGCTGCGCGACTGCCGCACCACCGACGTCGAGCGCTCCGAGCTGTTCATCGTCGAGGGCGACTCGGCGATGGGCACCGCCAAGGAGGCCCGCAGCTCCGAGTTCCAAGCGCTGCTGCCGATCCGCGGCAAGATCCTCAACGTCCAGAAGGCGTCGGTCTCCGACATGCTGAAGAACGCCGAGTGCGCCTCGATCATCCAGGTGATCGGCGCCGGCTCGGGCCGCAGCTTCGACCTCGCAGCGGCGCGCTACGGCAAGGTCATCATCATGACCGACGCCGACGTCGACGGTGCCCACATCCGCACCCTGCTGCTCACGCTCTTCTTCCGCTACATGCGCCCCCTCGTCGACGCCGGACGCGTCTACGCGGCGATGCCGCCGCTGCACCGTCTCGAGGTGATCAACGCGGGCGCGAAGAAGAACGAGCTGATCTACACCTACAACGAGAACGAGATGCGCCGCACCGTCGCTCGGCTCGAGAAGTCGGGCAAGAAGATCAAGCAGCCGATGCAGCGCTACAAGGGCCTCGGCGAGATGGACGCCGACCAGCTCGCCGACACGACGATGGACCCCCGCCACCGCACCCTGCGCAAGGTCACGATGCGTGACCTCGAGGCCGCCGAGCGCGTCTTCGAGCTGCTCATGGGCAACGAGGTGGCCCCGCGCAAGGACTTCATCATCGAGTCCGCGGCCGAGGTCGACCGCGAGCGCATCGACGCCTGACCAACCTGCTGCAGCGTCGGCCACGGGGTAAGTCCCACGACATGTCGACGACTTCAGACCACTCCGTCCTGCGCACGAAGCCCGTCGAGGACGTCCTGGCGCAGGCGGGCGGCCCGGACGGCGAGGCCCGTCCCGGTGACGGCGGCGGCCACGGTCGCCTCCGACGGCGTCTGGGCGCCCGCGATCTCATGGGTTTCGGCATCGGGATCGTGATCGGCACGGGCATCTTCACGCTGACAGGTATCGAGGCCAGGAACCACGCCGGCCCCGGAGTCGTCATCTCGTTCGCCGTGGCCGGGCTCGTCAGCCTCCTCGCTGCACTCTGCTATGCCGAGCTCGCGTCGGCCGTGCCGACCGCCGGCTCCGCCTACACCTATGCGTACGCCACGATCGGCGAGCTGTTCGCCTGGATCATCGGCTGGGACCTCATCCTCGAGTTCGCCCTGGGGGCCGCCGTCGTGGCTCGCGGGTGGTCCGGGTACCTCCAGGAGCTCCTCGACCTGCCCACGACGCTGTTCGGTGAGACGGCGCCCGTCAACGTCGGCGCGATGGCGATCGTGGTGCTGCTCGGGGTCGTCGCGGTCGTCGGCATCCGCGAGAGCGCGCGCGTGACGAACGTCCTCGTCGCGGTCAAGGTGCTCATCTGCGTCTTCGTCATCGTGGTCGGCGCCTTCTTCGTCAAGGCCGCCAACCTCACCCCGTTCATCCCCGCCGCCAAGCCGGTGCCGGCCGACACGTCGGGCCTCAAGCAGCCGCTGAGCCAGGCGCTCTTCGGCATCGAGCCCACCGCCTTCGGCCTCGCGGGCGTCCTCACGGCCGCCGCCGTGGTCTTCTTCGCCTACACCGGCTTCGAGGCCGTGGCCAACCTCGGTGAGGAGACCCGCCGCCCGGCCAGGGACCTGCCCCTCGGCCTGCTCGGCACCCTCGGTGTCTGCACGCTGCTCTACGTCGGGGTCTCGTTCGTGATCACCGGGATGGTGCCCTACGGACAGCTCAACGAGGGCGCACCGATCGCCAGCGCGTTCGAGTCGGTCGGGGCGGGCTGGGCGGCCGCCCTCATCTCCGTGGCCGCCGTCGCGGGACTCACGTCGGTCATCCTCGTCGACATCGTGGCCATGGGCCGCATCGGCTTCTCGATGGGCCGCGACGGGCTGATCCCGCAGTCGGTCGCGGCGGTCCACCCGCGGTGGGGCACGCCGTGGAAGATCACCATCGGCACCGTCGTGCTCATCGCCCTGCTCGCGGGGTTCCTGCCCCTCAAGGTGCTCGCCGACCTCGTCAGCATCGGGACGCTGTTCGCGTTCGTCGTCGTCTCCGTCGCCGTGCCCATCCTGAGGCGCACCAAGCCGGGCCTGCGCCGGCCGTTCCGGGTGCCCCTCTCACCCGTGGTGCCCGCACTGTCCGCCCTCGCCTGCCTCTACCTCATGACGAACCTCTCCATCGAGACGTGGCTGCGTTTCCTGGTCTGGATGCTGCTCGGCTTCACGGTCTACTTCGCCTACGGCCGGCGCAACGCGCGGCTCAACGCCCCGCTCGAGAGCCGATCCGGCTCCCGTGTCGACCGCTGACGCCGAGGCGAGGTTGGGGAGAGTCACGGCGCCGCACAGCCTGCCGTGCTTACGATGTGTCCCTGCCGGCGTGACTCCCTCCGCCGGTACGCGTCGAGAAGGGGATCGATGGTGGGCAACGTCAACGCCGAGGAGTCGGTCGCCGAAGAGCGGTCGCGCCTGCCCGACAACGACGCGGACGCCCGGGGCGGGCTCCTCGACGGCTTCGGCGAGGGGGGTGACGCCGAGAACCGCGAGCACGGCGAGACCTTCACCGTCGCGCTTCCCCCCGCGGACGGACCCCAGGGCGACGCGGTCGTCCCGCAGGAGCCCGAGCGGCTGGCCGGCACCCCTGAGGCTCCCGACGAGGACGTCGCGGTGGCCGGCATCGACACCACGCCCGAGCGCACCGCACCGGCGCCGGCCCGCTACCTGACACCCGACGAGCTGCACTGGGCCGGTGAGACCGTCGAGGCGATCTCTACGGCGTTCGCCTCGCGGGTCGTGGGCCAGACCCGCCTGCAGGAGACCCTCCTGGTCGCCCTGCTGACGGGCGGTCACGTGCTGCTCGAGAGCGTGCCCGGTCTGGCCAAGACGACCGCCGCGCAGACCATCGCGCAGGCCGTCGGCGGCCGGTTCCACCGCATCCAGTGCACGCCCGACCTGCTGCCCAGCGACATCGTCGGCACGCAGGTCTACAACCAGCACTCGGGCACCTTCGAGACGCAGCTCGGCCCGGTGCACGCCAACTTCGTGCTGCTCGACGAGATCAACCGCAGCAGCGCCAAGACGCAGTCCGCGATGCTCGAGGCGATGCAGGAGCGCCAGACCTCGATCGGTGACAAGAGCTACGCGCTGCCCGACCCGTTCCTCGTGCTCGCCACGCAGAACCCCATCGAGCAGGAGGGCACCTATCCGCTGCCCGAGGCGCAGATGGACCGGTTCATGCTCAAGGACGTCCTCGACTACCCCTCGCCCGCCGAGGAGGCCGAGGTGCTCCGGCGCATCGACTCCGGCATCTTCGCCGCGCCGGCCGACCCCGTCGTGTCGATCGCCGACGTCAAGCGACTCCAGTCGCTCGTCGCCCGCGTCTACGTCGACCCGGCGATCATCAACTACATCGTCGGCATCGGCTACGTCACGCGCCACCCGCGCGACTACATCGAGCCGCGTCTCGCCGCCTACGTCGACTTCGGGGCGAGCCCGCGCGCGAGCATCGCCTTCACGAGCGCGGCCCGGGCCCGCGCGCTCGTCGACGGGCGCAACCACGTCGTCCCCGACGACGTCAAGGCCTTGACGCACCGGGTGCTGCGGCACCGGGTGACGCTCGGTTTCGAGGCGGCCGCCGACGAGGTGGCCGTCGAGAGCATCATCGACGCGATGGTCGGCGGCATCCGCACCCCCTGAGGGTCGGAACGCGCACGAGCCGCACCGGACTCACGAGGGACGCGACATGACGACGACGCTGCTGACGCGGGTGAAGAGCAAGCTCTTCGTCCACGCGCGCCGCAGGTCGCGCAGCCTGCTCGAGGGCGAGTACGCCTCGGTGTTCCACGGGCGCAGCCTCGACTACGACGACCTGCGCGACTACGTGCCGGGCGACGAGGTGCGCGACATCGACTGGCGCGCCACCGCCCGCCACCAGGCGCCGCTCGTCAAGCGCTACGTCGCCACCCGCAAGCAGAACCTCATGCTCGTCATCGACACCGGGCGCGGCATGGCGGCGACGACTCGCAGCGGCGAGCCCAAGAAGGCGGTCGCCGTGGCTGTCGCCGGGCTCGTCGGCTACCTCGCGCAGCGGCACGGAGACCTCGTCGGACTCGTCCGCGGCACGGCGGGCTCGACGGTCGCCCATGACCTGCGCGGGAGTGAGGCGCACCTCGAGCTGCTGCTCCGCGCCGTAGACTCGGCCACGGTCGTCGACGGTGACCAGAGCAACCTCGCGACCCAGCTGCGCTGGATCGTGCGCAACGTGCGCCGCCGGCTCGTGCTGCTCGTCGTGGCCGACGACAAGGAGCTCGACCCCGCCCTCGACGACCTCCTGCGCCGCCTGCACGTGCAGCACGAGATCCTCTGGATCACCGTCGAGGACGCCGACCCCACGGCGATCGCCGGTGACCGCACGGCATACGACGTCGCCGACACGTACACCCTGCCCACCCTCGTGCGCCTCGACCCCAAGGTGCGGGCCGCGTACGCCGCTTCCGTCGCCGAGCGGGTCCGCCGCACCACCGAGCTGCTCGACCGCCGTGGCATCAACCACGCACGGCTGGGGTCCTCCGACGAGGTCGTCCAGACCGTGTTCACGCTCCTCGAGAGGCAGCGCCGTGCACGCCGCTGACGCGCCGCCGCCGGGGTTCTACGCGCCCGACCCGTATGCCGCACGGTGGCTGTGGATCGGCATCGCCGTGCTGGCGCTCGTGGCCGCCTGGTACGTCTGGGTGTGGTGGTCGACGCGGGAGAAGAAGGTCGTGGTGCCGCCACGCGTCACCATCGACCGCCTGACCCGGCTGCGGGCCGACTACACCCGCCAGATCGACCTCGTCCTCGACCGCGCCGCGAACGGCGAGATCACCCAGCGCCGGGCCCACCAGCAGCTGAGCGTGCTCGTGCGCCACTTCGTGCAGGAGGTCTCGGGCATCCACGCCCCGACGATGACCCTCACCGAGCTCAACGCCGCAGGGGCGCGCCTCACCCCCGTCTCCAAGGTCGTCGGCACGCTCTATCCCGGCGAGTTCGGCCCCCGCGAGACGGCCACGCTCGTCGGCGCCGGCGACGTGGCGAAGCAGGTGGTGGCGCGGTGGAGCTGAACGGACTCGACCTGAAGTACCCCGCGGTCCTGTCGCTGGGCGTGCTGGTGGCGCTGGCGCTCGCCTTCGCGGTGTACCGGATGATGTCGAGCCGTTCCGCGCGGGGCGCCGCGGCCGTGGCCAACTCGACCGCCCTGACCGAGCTGCCCGAGTACCGCCGGGCGCTGTTCCTGCACCGCGTCCGCATGGCGGTGCTCGCGCTGAGCGCGGTCCTGCTCGGGGGCGGCGCCCTCGTGGGGGCGGCGCGACCGCTCGACACGGCCATCGACAAACCCCAGACGCGCAGCCGCGACATCATGCTGTGCCTCGACATCTCCGGGTCGATGGCGGCCTACGACGCGACCCTCGTGGCGACGTTCAAGTCGCTGGTCAAGAGCTTCGAGGGCGAACGCATCGGTCTGGTCATCTTCAACTCGTCGGCGGCGACGGTCTTTCCCCTCACCGACGACTACGACTTCATCAACGACGAGCTCGACACGGCCACCAAGGCGCTGAGCGGCGACCCTGACCTCGACTCGTTCTTCGCAGGCACGTTCAACGGTCGCGGCACCTCGCTCATCGGTGACGGGCTGGCCACCTGCGTGTCGAGCTTCGACAAGGTCGACCTGCAGCGGGCCCGCTCGGTCGTCTTCGCGACCGACAACCACCTCGCCGGTCGCCCGATCATCGACGTCGACGAGGCGGGCGAGCTGGCCAAGGCCAAGGGCGTCCGCGTCTACGGGCTCAACCCCGAGGAGGACGGGCCCGACGACGAGGCGCTCGAGATGCGCGAGGTCGTGACCGGCACCGGGGGGCGGTACTACGCGATGAGCGACCAGTCCGCCATCAGGGGCATCGTCGACTCCGTGCAGGCGCAGGAGGCCACCCTCATCGACGCCGCCTCGCGCTCCCTGTACTCCGACAACCCGACGCTGCCCATCGCGCTCGCCGGCGTCGGCCTGCTGGGCGTGGTCGGGGCGAGCCGGAGGTGGGTCTCGTGACGTTCCTGCCCGTCGCGCCCTGGCCGCTGCTGCTCGTGCTGCTGGTGGCCGTCCTCGCAGCGATCTGGTGGAACCCTTCGTCGCGCACGGTGCCGGGCGAGTCCCGCGCGACGCACTGGCGGCTGACCGCGGCGGCCCTGCTGCTGGCTCTCGCGGCCGTGCGCCCGGCCGTGCCGGGGGAGCAGGTCGACACGACGGCTGCCAACCTCAACGTCTACTTCGTCGTCGACACCACGAGCAGCATCATCGCCGAGGACTACGGCGACGAGCGCCCGCGCATCGAGGGCGTCGCCGCCGACATCGCGGCCATCGCAGATGCGCTGCCCGGCGCGCGGTACTCCGTGGTGACCTTCGACCAGGACGCCCGCGTACGCCTGCCGCTGACCACCGACACGACGGCGCTCGACGCGGCCGTCGAGACACTGCTGCCCGAGTCGTACGAAGCGTCACGCGGCTCGTCGGTGACGCAGGCGAAGGACCGCCTCACGTCGTTGCTGGAGCAGGCGGCGGCCCGCGCCCCCGAACGGGGGCGGGTCGTCTACTACCTCGGCGACGGCGAGCAGACCGCCGCCGAGCCGCCTGCCCCGTTCGACGTCGCCAAGGGCCTGGTCAACGGGGGAGCGGTGCTGGGCTACGGCACGACCGAGGGCGGCCGGATGAAGGCGACCCGGTCGCGGTTCGACTCCAGCCGCTCCTACATCAAGGACCCCAGCACCGGGGAGGACGCCCGGTCGGTGATCAGCGAGGACACCCTGCGCGCCATCGCCGGGCAGCTCGGGCTGCCCTACCTGCACCGCGAGTCGGGCGACTCGATCGACCCGGCCGTCGCCGGGATCGACCTCGAGCGCTTCGGCACGAGCGAGCAGATCGAGCGGCAGAAGGTGCTCGCGCGGCGTGAGCTCTACTGGCCCCTGCTCATCGGTGTGGCCGGCATCGCGGCGTGGGAGATCGGTGCCGCAGCGACCGCGCTGCTCCAGACCCGTCGACGCAAGGAGGCAGGCCCGTGACGCTCTTGGACGACCGCCCGGCCGGAGCGGAAACGGCCCCACCCACCAGCCCGCCGCGCCGACCGCTCCCGCCCCACCTGCGGCGTCGTCGGCGCCGGCTGCTGCTCGCGTCGGCGCCGGTGGTCGTGCTCCTCCTGCTCGTGGCGGCGCGGTTGCTCTCGCTCAACCTCGTCCACGCCCAGACGCTGTCCGCGTACCAGGCCGGCGACAAGCCACGCACCCTGACCTGGGGCGAGCGACAGGGATGGGTCAACGTGGTCGAGCAGTTCCGTTCGCCGTTCGCCATCGGTGACGCCCACGTGCTGTCGGGGCACTTCGAGCTGGCCCGGCCGTGGTTCGAGCAGGCCTTCGAGCAGGTCCCCAAGGGCGGCATCGACGACTGCAAGGTGCGGGTCAACCTGGGCCTCACCTACGAGGCGCTGGGCGACGCGGCCAAGGCGCGTGAGCGCACCGACGAGTGGAAGCAGTTCTACGACAAGGGCATCAAGATCACCAAGGAGCGCCCGCCCCTGTGCGAAGCGCCCGAGGGCGGCCAGACGGGCGACCAGCTCCGGCAGGCCCAGCAGCGCATGGAGCAGAAGAGCTCCGACGCACCTCCCCAGGACCAGCAGGGCCAGCAGCAGAACGACGAGCAGCCGCAGCCGGCGCCGAGCCAGCCGCCGCAGCCGACGCCCGACCCGGGCAACACCCCGAGCCAGGAGGAGCAGGACTACCTCAAGGAGCAGCAGCGCCAGAACACCATCGAGCGCAACCAGCAGCAGCAGGGCGCCGAGACCGTGCCCGGCGACGGGTCGCAGTCCTACCCGAAGCCGTGGTGACGCGCTGTGACTGACGTGCGGCGGCCAGCCGAGACCATGGGCCGCGGCCGGGGGCGCTGGGTCATCCTGTGAGCGGTACGGCCTTGTCGTACGCGGCCGGCCACCGACGCCGAGACCTGGCGCTCACGAAGTGACACCACGCCGACGAGGCCGGCCCGCCAGCGAACTGGCTAGAACCAGGCCTCGAGGGTCGTGGCCCGGTGCTCCAGCACGTCGATGGCCTTCTTGCCGCAGGACTCCGGACGCGAGCGGTCGACCGGCGCCCGCGTCACGGCGACCCGCCAGCGTCGCCCGTCGGCGTGGTTGACGAGGACCTCCCAGCCGGGGTCCTGCGGATCGGAGGTCTCGGCACCCGAGGTGGGCACCGGTTCGTCGGCCCACAGCGCCGCTAGCCGGATCTCCCCGGTCTCGGCGCGCACGTGGGACTCGGCGCACTGGGCAGGGCCGGGCACACCCGAGCGTCCGCGGTCGTGACGCGGTCCGACGAGCTCTGCCGGCAGGTTGCCCGAGTCGCTCGCAGCGAGCACCCGCTCGGCGCCGTGGTCGTCGAGGCGGGCCAGCGTCTGGCCCCACGGCAGCAGAACTGCGGTGGGGGCGAACCGGTGGCCGCCGGTGTGCGAGACCTCCCACACCCGGCCCGGCGCGATTCGGGAGGCGTGAGCGGCGAGCGGCCGACCGCGGACGGCACAGCAGACGTCGCGGCGCCCGTTCGTGCACACGAGCAGCGTCGGCTCGGCGGGCCCGGAGCCCGGAAGCGACGCCTGCACCAGGGACCGGCTGCCGCGCGCGAGAGCGCCCCAGTCGAGGCCGAGCAGGCTGCCGATGTCGTCGACCTCGGCCGACAGCAGCCAGGCGTCCTGGGGCCGCGCACCGGCGTGGGCGAGCAGCACGCGCCGGGGGCCGTCGTGCGCGGGGTGGCCACCGGGCCTGCGGATGAGCATGAAACGCCCGCCCGCGTGCGTCGTGCGCGCGTCGAGCTCGGCACCGAGGTCGTGGTCGAGGTGCGACTCGCGAGCGGCGTCACGCCCCCACGGGCCGGGCTGCTCGACGACGACGAAGAACCGCGCCGTCGCGGCGGTGCCGTAGGCGCTCGTGCCGTCGCGGTCCCACTGCACCGAGCAGGCGTCGGCGGCCGGACGGCCGTGGCCGGTCGTTGCCGGGTGCTCGTCGAAGTCCACGACCTCACCGGCGTCGCTCATGACTGCTCACCCCCGGTGCGTTCCGTGGCAGGGGGAGCGGCGACGTGCGCGATGACCGCGGTCGTGGGAACGCCGGACCCGTCCCTGCGGCCGTCTGCCGCCGGCAGCTCGATCGCGACGCCGTTGGCGGCGGCCGCCCGCGCCGGGGTGTTGCCGGCGAAGGCGAGCACGAGGGTGTCCTCGCCCTTGAGGAAGCGGTGGCACCTGACTCCGCCGGTGGCGCGTCCCTTGGCGGGGTACTCGGCGTACGGCGTGACCTTGAGCGAGCCGCCCTCGGTGCCCGGCAGCGCCCCCGACGAGCCGGCCGAGGTGACGACGACCCCGTCGCGTGTCGGGTCGACGACGCCGAAGAAGGTGGCTCGTGCCCCGGTCGTGAGCTTGATGCCGGCCATGCCGCCGGCCGAGCGGCCTTGCGGTCGCACCGACCGCGCGGGGAAGCGGAGCAGCTGCGCGTCGGACGTCAGGAACACGAGGTCGAGGTCGTCGTGCGCGGCGACTCCAGCGCCGACGACCCGGTCGCCGTCCTTGAGGGCGATGACGTCCCAGTCGTTGCTCTTGGGGGCGTCGGGCGTCACGCGCTTGACGACACCGGCGGCCGTGCCGAGCGCGACCACGGGGGCCTCGGCCCCGATCGGGACGATGGTCACCGGCTCCTCTCCCTTGGCCAGGTCGACGTAGGCCGCGAGGGGCGCGCCGCCGGACAGGCTGGGAGCGCCGTTGGTCGGGGGCAGCGTGGGCAGGTCGAGGGCCGAGAGGCGCACCATGCGGCCGGCGCTCGTGACGAGGCCGAACTCACCGCGCGCCGTGGTCGGCACGGCGCCGATGACGACGTCGTGCTTCGAGCGGGATCCGTCGGCGGCGACGGGATCGGCGGAGCCCGTGCGGGCGAGGAGGCCCGTGGACGACAGCAGCACCCAGCACGGGTCGTCGGCGATCTCGAGCGGGGAGGTGGCGGTGGCGGCCGCGCTGGCGCCCGAGCTCTCGAGCAGCACGGTGCGTCGCGGGGTGCCGTGCGCCTTGGCGACGTCGGCGAGCTCGGTCGAGACGAGCTTCATCAGCAGCTTCTCGTTGTCGAGCAGGGCGCGCAGCTCCTCGATGGCGCGCTCGAGGTCCGACTTCTCGGTCTCGAGCTCGATGCGCGAGAACTTCGTGAGGCGGCGCAGCTGCAGGTCGAGGATGTAGGTCGCCTGGGCCTCTGAGAGGTCGAAGACGTCCATGAGGCGGGCCCGCGCCGTGCCGGCGTCGTCGGAGCTGCGGATCACCTGGATGACCTCGTCGATGTCGAGGATCGCGATGAGCAGGCCCTCGACGAGGTGCAGCCGCTCCTCACGCTTGGCCAGCCGGTGCTCGGTGCGCCGCCGCACGACCGTGGTGCGGAAGTCGACGTAGACCTTGAGCAGCTCCTTGAGCCCCATGGTGCGGGGCTGGCCGTCGACGAGGGCCACGTTGTTGATGCCGAAGTTCTCCTCCATCGGCGTCAGCTTGTAGAGCTGCTCCAGCACGGCATCGGGGTTGAAGCCGTTCTTGACC
>JABFXB010000100.1 GCA_013361975.1 Dermatophilaceae bacterium | reverse complement strand
CGATGGGTACGGTGGCCCGTGGAGGTGTCTGGGCACCTGGTGGTCCCCACGGTCTTCAAAACCGGTGAGACCGAGCATCTCGGTCTGGCGGGTTCGATTCCCGTCCACCTCCGCCAACACGTTTCACAGGAGGGCGGCGTGACGCAGACGGACCCGCGGCGACGCATCCCGCGCACCGACGCCCTGCTCGCCGACCCGGTGCTCGCCGCCGCGGTCGCGCGGCACGGAGCCGACGTCGTCAAGGCGGCCGTACGCGTGGCGCAGGGTCGGGCGCGCACCGGTGAGATCGAGCCGGGCCAGGTCGCCGACGCAGCGCGCGCGGCGCTGCCCACGCGCACGACGACCCTGCGGCCGCTCCTCAACGCGACGGGCGTCGTCGTGCACACCAACGTCGGCCGGGCGCCGCTGTCCGCGGCGGCGGTCGAGGCGGTGGCGGCGGCTGCCGGCTACGTCGACGTGGAGTTCGACGTGGCGACCGGCGCTCGGGCCCGCCGTGGTCGTGGCACGCTCGCCGCCCTGCGTGATGCCGTGCCTGCTGCAGGTGACGCGCTGGTCGTCAACAACGGTGCTGCTGCGCTGGTGCTCGCCACGACCGCGCTGGCGGCCGGGCGTGAGGTGCTCGTCAGCCGGGGCGAGATGGTCGAGATCGGCGACGGGTTCAGGCTGCCCGACCTCATCGCGTCGACCGGGGCGCGGCTGCGCGAGGTCGGCACGACGAACCGCACGACCGTCGCCGACTATGCCGCCGCGCTGGGACCCGAGACCGGTTGCGTCCTCAAGGTGCACCCGAGCAACTTCCGGGTCGAGGGCTTCACGAGTGCCGCCACGGTCGAGCAGCTTGCGGGGCTCACGGCGCGCGACGGCGCGCCCGTGCCGCTCATCGTCGACATCGGCAGCGGGCTGCTGCGGCACGACCCGCTGCTGCCCGACGAGCCCGACGCCGCCTCGACGCTCGCGGCCGGCGCCACCGTGGTGACGGCGAGCGGCGACAAGCTGCTCGGCGGCCCGCAGGCCGGGCTCGTGCTCGGCGAGGCCATGACGGTCGAACGCCTGCGCCGCCACCCGCTGGCCCGCGCGCTGCGCGTCGACAAGCTGACCCTGGCTGCCCTCGAGGCGACCCTGCGTGGCCCGGTGCCGCCGGTCACCGCGTACCTCCACGCCGACGCGGGAGGGCTGCGTGCCCGCACCGACCGTCTCGCCGAGGCTGTCGGTGGCGAGGTCGTTGCCGTCGAGGGCCGTGTCGGCGGTGGCGGAGCCCCCGGCGTGCCGCTGCCCGGGTGGGCGGTCGCCCTGCCCGAGGAGTGCGCCGAGCGGCTCCGCGCCGGCGACCCGGGAGTCGTCGCCCGGGTCGAGCGGGGCCGGTGCCTCGTCGACCTGCGTTGTGTCCCAGCGGATTCCGACGGCGACCTGGAACGGGCCGTGCTCGCGGCGCTGGCCGCCGGGAGCTGACGTGCGCGTCATCGCGACCGCCGGTCACGTCGACCACGGCAAGTCAACCCTCGTGCGCGCGCTCACCGGCATCGAGCCCGACCGCTGGGCCGAGGAGCACCGCCGCGGGTTGACGATCGACCTCGGGTACGCGTGGACGAGCCTGCCGTCGGGTGAGCAGGTCGCATTCGTCGACGTGCCCGGCCACGAGCGCTTCATCGGCAACATGCTCGCCGGCCTCGGACCGGCGCCCGCGGTGCTGCTCGTCGTGGCAGCCGACGAGGGCTGGCGGGCGCAGACCACGGAGCACCTCGCGGCCATCGACGCGCTCGGGCTGACGCACGGACTCGTCGTCGTGACCCGCAGCGACCTCGCCGACCCCGCACCGGCGCTCGCGGATGCCTTTGCGCGCGTGGCTCGTTCGTCGATCGGCGGCTGCCGGGCAGTGTCTGTCTCGGCCCGCACCGGCGCCGGGTTGGACCAGTTGCGCGACGCGCTCGATGCCCTCGTCGGCGAGCTGCCCGCACCGGCGGTGGACGGCCGCACCCGGCTGTGGGTCGACCGGTCGTTCACGATCCGCGGTGCCGGCACGGTCGTCACGGGAACTCTCGGCGAGGGCACGATCCGCACCGGCGACGAGCTCGTGCTGCACGACGTGTCGGGGCGTGAGCGCCGAGTGACTGTGCGTGGTCTGCAGTCGCTCGAGCAGCCGCGTGACGCCGTCGCTGCGGTCGCCCGCGTGGCCGTGAACCTGCGCGGGGTGGCCGCGGAGGACGTCCGACGCGGTGACCTGCTGCTCACCGCCGACGCCTGGCCGGCGACCGCCCAGCTCGACGTCCGCATCGGGGGAGAGGCGCCCGAGCGCCTTCCGCTGCACGCCATGGTCCATGTCGGCACCGGCGCGGTCGAGGCGCGGCTGCGTCCCCTCGGGGGTGCTGCCGTGCGGCTGACCCTGCCCCATGCGCTCCCGCTCACGGCGGGCGACCGTCTGATCCTGCGCGACCCCGGCTCGCGCCGCATCGACGGTGCGGTCGTCGTCGACGCCGACCCGCCTCCGCTGACCCGGCGCGGCGCCGCGGCGGTCCGGGCCGAGGTGGTGGCCCGGCAGGACAGCCGGCCCAGCCTCGAGCAGGAGGTCGGGCGACGCGGCGCCATGACCGTCGACGCCGCACTGGCGCTCGGAGTGGTCGTGCCCGACGGAGAGCGTCCTGCCGCGTCCGTCGTGCGGCGCGGACCCTGGCTCGTCTCCGAGGCAGCCTGGGAGCAGTGGGCAACGCGGCTGCGAGATGCACTGCAGCACAAGGCAGCCCGCGATCCTCTCGAGCCAACCCTGACCCTGGAGGCCGCTCGGGCGGCTGCCGACGTGCCGGACCGGGCGCTCCTGGCCGACCTCACGGCATACGCCGGCCTCGAGGTCCGTGAGGGGCGCGTCGGCGCTCCGGGCCACCGGGAGACGCTGCCCGCGCACGTGGACGCGGCGCTCCGCACCCTCGAGGCACGCCTGTCAGAGCAGCCCTTCGCCGCGCCCGGGCAGCGCGAGCTCCAGGCGCACGGTCTCGGGGCGCGCGAGGTCGCGGCGGCGGTGCGCGCCGGACGGCTGATCCGGCTCGACGACGACGTGGTGCTGCTGCCCACCACCCCCGCGCGGGCGATGCGCGTGCTCGCCGACCTACCCCAGCCGTTCACGACGAGCGAGGCGCGCGTCGCGCTCGATTCGACCCGCCGCACCGTCATCCCGCTGCTCGAGCACCTCGACGGGCGCGGCTGGACCCGCCGAGTCGACGGCTCGCACCGCGAGGTCCGCAGACCCCGTTGACCCGCGTGCCGTGGCTACGCTGGTCGCGTCCCGAGAAGGAGGAACCGATGGACCCGCGACCCCCGCTCCCGCCGTTCACCGAGGAGACCGC
>JABFXB010000146.1 GCA_013361975.1 Dermatophilaceae bacterium | reverse complement strand
CGCGCGGCCGGGCGATGGCCGAGGCC
Organism: Dermatophilaceae bacterium; assembly: GCA_013361975.1. GTDB lineage: Bacteria > Actinomycetota > Actinomycetes > Actinomycetales > Dermatophilaceae > Terrabacter. Next base: position 3,315 of record JABFXB010000146.1, on the reverse strand, counting down.
AGCGCCGTCACGCCCACCGGCATGGCTGCCGTGCTCGGCGGCGACCCCGACGAGGTGCTCGCCACCCTCGAGACGCACGGCCTCACGCCCGCCAACATCAACGGCGCTGGGCAGGTCGTGGCCGCAGGCACGCTCGAGCAGATCGAGGCCCTGCGCGGTGCGCCGCCCGCCAAGGCGCGCGTCATCCCGCTGCAGGTCGCCGGGGCCTTCCACACCCACCACATGGCTCCGGCCGTCGAGGCCCTCGCCGGCGCAGCGGCCGACATCACCCCGTCGGCTCCCGCCCTGCGCCTGCTCTCCAACGCCGACGGGGCCACCGTCGCCGACGGTCCCGACACCGTCGACCGCCTGGTGCGCCAGGTGAGCAACCCGGTGCGCTGGGACCGATGCATGGAGACGATGCTCGCCCTCGGCGTCACGGGCCTGCTCGAGCTCGCTCCGGCGGGCACTCTGGTCGGCCTCGCCAAGCGCGCGATGCCCGGCGTCGAGACCCTCGCCGTCAAGACCCCCGACGACCTCGAGGCGGCACGCGCCCTCGTCGAGGCCCACCGCTCATGACCGCGCCCACCACGACCAGCCGCTGCAGCCGCACCACTGGCGCAGCGACCCCATGAGGGGCAGGCTCGTGGTGACGGCCCGCACCGGCGGCGACCCCGTCGGTCGCGGCACCGCGCAGCGCCACCTCCCGACCCACTGACCCCTCACTCCCGAGAAGGCCTCACGTGACCTCCCCCAGCACCGCTCCCCAACCCAAGGGCACCGGCACCCTCGTCGACAACGGCGCACCGCGCCACTCGCGGATCATGGGAGTCGGCGCCTACCGCCCGGCCCGCGTGGTCATGAACTCCGAGATCGTCGACAAGATCGACTCGAGCGACGAGTGGATCCGCGAGCGTTCCGGCATCATCAGCCGCCACTTCGCGGCGCCCGACGAGAGCGTCATCGACATGTCGGAGCACGCCGCGCGGCAGGCCCTCGAGCACGCCGGCGTCTCACCCGAGCAGATCGGCTTCGTGCTCGTCGCCACCGTCACGCACCCCTACCAGACCCCGGCCGCGGCGCCCGAGCTCGCCTCGCGCCTCGGGTCGACGGCCCCCGCTCTCGACATCTCCGCCGCCTGCGCCGGCTACTGCTACGGCGTCGCGATGGCCAGCGACATGGTCAAGAGCGGCTCCGCCGACTACGTCCTCGTCGTCGGCGTCGAGAAGCTGAGCGACTTCACCGACCCCTACGACCGCGGCAGCGCCTTCATCTTCGGCGACGGCGCGGGCGCCTGCGTCGTGGGCCCGAGCGACACGCCGGGCATCGGCCCGACCGTGTGGGGCTCCGACGGCACGCAGCGCGACGCGATCACGCAGAAGCAGGCGTGGACCGACGTGCGCGAGTCGTGGCAGGCCGCGCAGGCCGACAAGAACGTGTGGCCCGCCATCGGCATGGCCGGTCAGACGGTGTTCCGCTGGGCCGTGTGGGGCATGGCCCCCGTCGCGCAGCAGGCCATCGACAAGGCCGGCATCAAGGCCGACGACCTCGACGCGTTCATCCCGCACCAGGCGAACATCCGCATCATCGACGCCATGGTCAAGCAGCTCAAGCTGCCGGCCGACATCCCCGTCGCCCGCGACATCGTCACGACCGCCAACACCTCGGCGGCCTCCATCCCGATCGCGACGACGCGCATGCTCGCCGAGAAGGAGATCCCGAGCGGCGGCCTGGCGCTGCAGATCGGCTTCGGCGCCGGCCTGGTCTACGCCGCCCAGGTCGTCGTGCTGCCCTGAGCCGACCTGAGCCCACGACGGGCAGCCACCCCCTCCCGCAGGTCCCGACGGGTCATTCGGGCCACGCACGACATCCGTCACGGATGGCAGACGAAGGCACCACCGACAACCAACCAAGGAGCAGACAGATGGCTCAGTCCGAGCAGGAGATCCTCGAGGGTCTTGCAGAGATCGTCAACGAGGAGACCGGCCTCGACACCGCGTCCGTCGAGATGGACAAGTCCTTCACCGAGGACCTCGACATCGACTCCCTCTCGATGATGACGATCGTCGTCAACGCCGAGGAGAAGTTCGGCGTGCGCATCCCCGACAGCGAGGTCAAGAACCTCAAGACCGTCCGCGACGCCGTCACCTACATCGGCGGCGCGCAGTCCTGATCAGCTGATCAGACGGCTCCCGTATGCCGTCCGGTCGGCGGGCAGGCGCCCCCGCCGGACGGCATACGGAAGCCACCTCAGCACCACAACCCCTCAGCCAGCACAGCACGACCCCCGACTCAGAGGAGCACGTCACCATGACGTCCAATCGCGACCGACGCGTCGTGGTCACCGGACTCGGCGCCACCACGCCCCTGGGCGGCACTGCCGCAGAGACCTGGGAGGCCCTGCTCGCCGGCCGCTCCGGCGCCCGCCCGATGGACTTCGACTGGGTCTCCAAGTACGAGCTCCCGGTCACCTTCGCGGCGACGATCGCCACCAAGCCCGAAGAGGTGCTCGCCAAGGTCGAGACGCGACGCCTCGACCCGTCGAGCCAGTACGCCCTCATCGCCGCCCGTGAGGCCTGGGCCGACGCCGGCAAGCCCGAGGTCGACCCTGAGCGTCTCGGCGCCGCCATCGGCTCCGGCATCGGCGGTGTCTGGACGCTCCTCGACCAGTGGGACAACCTGCGCGAGAAGGGCCCGCGCCGCGTCTACCCGCTCGCGGTGCCGATGCTCATGCCGAACGGCCCGGCCGCTGCGGTGTCGCTCGACCTCGGTGCCCGCGCCGGCGCCCACACCACGGTCAGCGCCTGCGCCTCGGGCGCCGAGAGCATGGGCTACGCCATCGACATGATCCGCACCGGCCGTGCTGACGTCGTGGTCGCCGGCGGCACCGAGGCCGCCGTGCACGCCCTGCCGATCGCCGGCTTCGCCGCGATGCAGGCGCTCTCCACGCGCAACGACGAGCCCGAGAAGGCCTCGCGTCCCTACGACACCGGCCGCGACGGCTTCGTGCTCGGTGAGGGCGCCGCCGTCATCGTGCTCGAGTCCGAGGAGCACGCCCGCGCCCGCGGCGCCAGGATCTACGCCGAGCTCGCGAGCGTCGGCATGTCGGCCGACGCGCACCACATCACTGCCCCCGAGCCCAACGGCTCGGGCGCCTCACGCGCCATGCTGTATGCCGTCGAGCGGGCCGGCCTGTCGCCCACCGACATCATCCACATCAACGCGCACGCGACGTCGACGCCCGTCGGAGACGTCGCCGAGTACAACGCCATCAAGCGCGCCTTCGGCGACCACACCGAGAACATGTCGGTCACGGCGACGAAGTCGATGACCGGC
>JABFXB010000556.1 GCA_013361975.1 Dermatophilaceae bacterium | reverse complement strand
GGGTCGACGACGCGGGCCAGGACGTAGCGGTCGGTCCACGTCGCGAAGGACTCGAGCTGCTGGCGACCGGTGGTGAGAAAGGGCCTCTCCCCCAGCCCCTCGGCGGCGCGGCGGGCGGCGTCGACGTCGTCGACCCACGTGAAGGTCGCGGCGAGGGGGTGGACGGACCACCCGGGACGCTGCAGCCGGACGAGCGGCACACCGACGCGGGCGGTGGCGGCGACGGCGTTGGCGGTGATCTGCGCGGCGAAGGGGTGGGTGGCGTCGACGACGCGGTCGAAGCCCTCGGCGACGAGGTGGTCGGCGAGGCCGTCGACCCCGCCGAAGCCGCCGACGCGCACCTGCCCGACCGGCAGGGCCGGGGCGCTCACCCGGCCGGCGAGGCTCGAGACGACGTCGACACCGTTCTCGACGAGCCCGGCGGCGAGCGCCCGGGCCTCGCCGGTGCCCCCCAGGACCAGGACGCGCACGTCAGGCGGGGACGCGCAGGCGCCGCGACATCTCGCCGACCGCCACGGTGATCGAGTGACCGAGGTGCACGCAGCTGCCGCCGATCTCGTCCTGCTGGCTGCCGCCGAGTCCGATGACGACCTCGGGGTGGCTGCGGTTCACGGTCTCGACGATCTTGCGGGCGGCGGCGATGTCGACGTGCCGGGGCACCGCCATGACCATGCCGGCGGCGCGGCGGGCCTCGATGGCGCGCACCCACTCCTCGGCGGGCAGGTCGGCGCCGACGTAGACCGTGGCGAAACCGGCCCGGCGGGCGGCGACGGCGAAGGCGAGCAGGCCGAGCTCGTGGCGGGCGCCCGGCGGGAGCCCGATGAGCAGGGTCGGGCCGTCGGCCCGGCCCGACGCGGCCTCGTAGGCGGCTGCGAGACGGCGTTGGACGGCATACGAGACGAGGTGCTCACCGGCCACCGTGAGACGGCCGTGCGCCCACTCCTCGCCGACGAGCTCGAGCGTCGGCATGAGCCAGTCGTCGACGACGTGCTCGAACGTGCCGAGGCCGAAGCGGGCGTCGAGCACGGCCGTGGCCGAGGCGCTGTCGAGCCGCTCGGCGGCCCGGATGAACGCCTCGGCGTCCTCGGACTGGTAGCGGCTGCCCGGCCGCAGCGGGGCGACCCGCCGAGGGACGGCGTGGGTGCGCTCGCGCGGGTCGCGCCCGTCCTTGCCGGCGGCGTCGCGGGACGACAGGCGCCGCAGCGTCTCGGTGGCAGCCTCGCGAGCCGACCACCCCTCGTTGACGAGGGAGTTCATGATCGCGAGGGCGCGCACGTCCTCGGCGCCGTAGAGCCGGTAGCCGCCATCGGAGCGCTTGGGGCTGACGACGCCGTAGCGCCGCTCCCAGGCACGCAGGGTGGCGACGCTGATCCCGGTCAGCTCGGCGGCACGTTTGATGGTGTACATCGCCTAGGCCAGCTGTCCGAGGGCTCGGCGCAGGCCCCGCTCGGCCTCGTCGCCGAGCTTCTTGAACGCCGGCGCGAAGAGCGGCGCGACGAGCTTGGCCACGCCCTTGAACTCGAACTCGGCGCGGTAGGTGACGGTCGTCGCGGAGCCGCTGCCGGGGCTGCCGGCGGCGCCTCCGTCGCCGATGACGGTGCTCACGAACGTCATGGTGTCGTGGGCGACGACGGTCGCGTTCTCGCCGCGGAGCGCGAGCCGCTCGTCGGGCACGTGCTCGGTGACGAGGTAGTCGAGCTCGGTCTCGCGGCCGAGGAACCTGGACGTGTTGTGGTACCGCGTGCCGACTCCACCCTCGCCCGACACGCGCTCGGTGTGCACCGTGCCCGGGTCCCAGTCGTTCGTGTTGGTGAAGTCGGAGAGGTAGGCGAAGACGCGGTCGACCGGGTGCTCGACGGTGACGGTGCGCACGATGACCATGCCTTGCTCCCAAACCTTTGACAGACCTTGAACAGCCACTCTACGGTGTGGACGAAGGATGGACAACGCACCACGTCGACACGACGTCGAAACCGACGTTGCGACAAGGGCGTCGACACGCACAATCCGGTCGGGGCGCCGCGCCGAACCACCCGGGACCCATCAGCCAGGAGGCCTCGGTGAACCGCCCCAACAGCACCTTCCCGTCCAGCGGTAGTCAGAGCGCACGACCCACGGCGGCCGTCATCGGCGCCGGGGTGTCCGGGCTCACCGCTGCGCACGTGCTCAGCGCGACCCACGACGTGACGCTCTTCGAGAGCGACACGAGGCTCGGCGGCCACGCGCACACCCATGACGTGCGGGGCCGTGAGGGCACGCTGCGCATCGACAGCGGGTTCATCGTCCACAACGAGAAGACGTACCCGAATCTGCTCCGTCTCTTCCGCGAGCTCGACGTGCCGACGCAGCCGACCGAGATGAGCATGAGCATCACCTGCCAGGGGTGCGGGCTCTCGTATGCCGGCGGGCGCGGTCCCAAGGGGATGTTCGCGCAGCGTCGCCGCCTCGCAGACCCGCGGTTCCTGCGGATGCTCGCCGACGTGCCGCGCTTCCACCGCGCGGCCCGGGCGCTGCTTGCCGACGAGTCGCAGCACCCGACGTGGGGCGAGTTCCTCGCGCAGCAGCGCTTCTCGGCGTACTTCGTGCGGCACTTCGCCATCCCGCTCGTGGCCTGCGTGTGGTCGTGCGGTGACCTCGACGCGTCGTCCTACCCGGCGCGCCACCTCTTCCGGTTCCTCGACCACCACGGGATGCTGACCGTGACGGGGTCGCCCACGTGGCGCACCGTCACCGGCGGGTCGGCGACCTACGTCGAGCGGCTCGTCGAGCGCCTGCCCGACGTGCGCAAGGAGAGCCCCGTGACCGCAGTCGCCCGGCACGACGACGGGGTCGACGTGCTCGTCTCCGGCGGTCGCTCGACGACCTTCGACCGCGCCGTCGTCGCCACCCACGCCGACCAGGCGCTCGACCTGCTCGCCGACGCCACCCCCGACGAGAAGCGCGACCTCTCGGCCATCCGCTACTCGCGCAACGAGACCTGGCTGCACCGCGACTCGGCGGTGCTGCCGAAGGCGCGGCAGGCGAAGGCCTCGTGGAACTACCGCATGCACGCCTGCGACGCGCCCGCGCCCGACGTCACGGTCAGCTACTGGATGAACCGCCTGCAGGGCCTCTCCGACGCCGACGACCACGTCGTGACGCTCAACCCGAGCGGCACCGTCGACGAGTCGCTCGTCACGGCACGGATGAGCTACGACCACCCGATCTTCACGCGCGAGGCCGTGGAGGCGGCGGCCCGGCTGCGCGATGCCGGCGGCGACCGTCTCGCCTTCGCCGGTGCCCACCTCGGCTGGGGCTTCCACGAGGACGGCTGCCGCTCGGGCGTCGAGGCAGCCGAGTCGTTCGGGGTGCGCTGGTGACGGCGATCCTGAC
>JABFXB010000104.1 GCA_013361975.1 Dermatophilaceae bacterium | reverse complement strand
CCCCGGCTACTTGAGCAGCTTGGACATCCGCCGGTCGGCGAGCGGCTTGCCGCCGGTCTGGCAGGTGGCGCAGTACTGCAGCGAGGTGTCGGCGAACGACACCTCGCGCACGACGTCGCCGCACTCGGGGCACTTCTCACCGGTGCGGGCGTGCACCCGCATGCCGGCGCGCTTGGCGTCCTTGAGCTCCTTGGCCGGCTTGCCCGACGCCGTCGCGACCGCGTGGGCGAGCGTGTCGCGCAGCGCGGCATACAGCCGGTCGACGACCTCGGGGGCGAGGGTGGCGGCGATGGCGAACGGGCTGATCTTCGCGACGTGGAGGATCTCGTCCGAGTAGGCGTTGCCGACCCCGGCGATGAACTCCTGGTCTCGCAGCAGCCCCTTGATCTGGGTGCGCCGCCCCTCGAGCATCGACCGGAAGAGGTCGAGCGTGAAGTCGTCGCGCAACGGGTCGGGGCCGAGGCGCGCGATGCCCGGCACCTCGGCCGGGTCCTTGACGATGTAGGCCGCCAGCGACTTCTTCGTGCCGGCCTCGGTGAGGTCGAAGCCCGACCCGTCGGAGAGCCTGACGCGCAAGGCTATCGGCGACTTGCCGGGCCGCAGCACGGTCGTCGGCAGCTGGTCGGACCAGCGCAGCCAGCCGGCCCGGGCGAGGTGGAAGACGAGATGGGTGCCGTCGGCGTCGATGTCGAGGAACTTGCCGTGCCGGTGCACGCCGTCGACGGGCACGCCCTCGAGCGCCTGCGGTGGCGGGTTGAACGTCTTCAGGACGCTGAACGACGCGAGCTCGACCTTCGTGACGGCGAGACCGGCGGTGCGCTCGGCGAGGAAGTCGACGAGCGCCTGCACCTCGGGCAGCTCAGGCATGGCGTCAGTCTGCCATCCGGACGCGTCAGCGGGTCGGCTGTCGCAGGGGCCGCGAGGGCTGCTCGTCGGCGGCGACCGGGGGTCCGACCCGCCCGTGCTCCTCGAGGGCCCGCAGCAGCTGGTGGCCGTCGGGCGCCGAGAAGTGCGACACGCTGACCGGCCCCATGGTGCGCACCGGCGAATCGATCTTCATCGGCTTGCTCAGCACCTGCTCGGCGGGCGACAGGTGCCGGATGCAGATGGCGTCGACCCGGTCGGGCCGCGCCTCGGCGAACTCGGCGTAGAGCTGCGGGTCGTGCTGGCCGTCGTCGCCGACGAGCAGCCACTGGATGTCGGGGAAGTCGCGCGCGAGCCGGTGCAGGCAGGTGCGCTTGTGGTCCTGGCCGCTGCGGAACCAGCCGGTGTTGGTGGGCCCCCAGTCGGTGAGGAGCAGCGGCCCGAGCGGGAAACCGTTCTCGACGAGGAAGCGGTTGAGCGTCGCCGCCGTGTTCCAGGCACCGGTCGACACGTAGACGATCGGGGCGCCCGGGTGGGCCGAGAGGATGCGGCGGTACATCGGCGCCATGCCCGACACCGCGTGCCTGGCCTTGCCGCGCCGAACGAACGTGTTGAAGGCGGCGATCATCGGACGCGGCAGCATCGTCGTGATGACGGTGTCGTCGATGTCGCTCACGAGCCCGAAGCGCACGTCGTCGGCGACGATGAAGACGTCGGCGGCGACCGGCTCGGCGCCCTGCACCTCGACGACCGCCTGCTGCCAGCCCGGCGGCAGGCCGTGGTCACGGGCCACGACGTCGACGTGACCGCCGCGGTCGGACCGGCCGAAGACCTCCCGGTCGCCGACGGTCACCTTCACCGGCACGCCGGTCGCAGGCGACGTGAGGAACGCCCGCCAGCCGCGGTCATAGTGGGCCGGGCTGATGGCGCCCGTCGCGTCCTGGCGGCTCTCTGGGCCCTCCGTGCCCTCACGGCCCTTGCGCCCCAAGAGGACGCGCGCGAAGACCCGGACGAAGGACGACGAGCCGTAGCCGACGTGGGTGATGACCCGGTTGCCCCAGCCGCGGCTGCGCAGCACGCGCTCGACCTGCTCGTGGACGGTGTCCTCGATGATGGCGGCCGCGTGCGGTCGTGACATGGCCACAACCTACCCGGCGCACGTGGCGCAACGGCAGCGCGACGGAAGCGCGACGGTGGCGCGACGGTGGCGCGGAGACGTACGGGACGCGACGGCATACGGCGGCGTCGGGGGCGCGGTGCCAACAGGTGGACCCCGGCGAGCGGCGGCCGGACGTCGCGGGTTTGATGGAGGACGTGCACCTCATCGCGGAAGTCCTCAGCAAGGCGTCCGGCGGCGACTTCCCCGCCGTCGACGGCGGGTGGCAGCGGGTCGCGCCGTGGCGTGACGGCGTGGAGGGTGTGGTCGCGTTCACCGGGCACGCGTTCCTCGCCGTCGACGACGACGTCTCCGACGGCACGCTCGGCTCGCTCGGCCCCGACGGCTTCGGCGGCGCGAGCAACCCGCGGCTCGTCTCGCGCCTCGCCGGCAGCGGCTGGATCGACGCGCTCGACATCGTCCTCGTCGCCCGCGGCCTCGGCGGCGAGCCGGCCCTGGTGCCCCGCAGCGACCTGCGCAACCACCCGCGGGCGGAGCACGCCACGTCGGTGCGCAGCGACGTGACGACCTTCGGGTACGCCGCCCCGGACGACCGCACGCTCGTGACGCTCTCGACGGGGCTCGGCGGCATGCCCGAGGTGGGCGTCGAGACCGACCCGTCGAAGGACCGGTCCGGCACCGACGTCGTCCGCGACGCGCTGACCCTCGTCGACGAGGGCGCGGTCGTCGTCGCGGCCTGCGCCCCCGGCAACGCCCGCGCCCTGCGCGCCTTCCTCGGAGCCGGTTTCGAGCCGGTCGCCTCGGTGCAGCTGTGGAGGCCCGAGCGGTAGGGGCGATTGGCGCAGACCGGACGGACGTGCTGGGATCTGCCGGTGGACAACGTCGTCAGCTTCGGCAGTGAGGCACACCGACGGCACGCCCGCGCACTGCTCTGGCCCGTGCTGCCCCTCGCGGCGGCCGGTTGGTGGGTCGTCGGGGCGCTGCCGTGGATCGTCGACGGGCTGGGAGCGCGTTCGCCGCGCGACTGGACCTCCGACCTCGAGAGCGGGTCGGTGGCCAGCGGCTACCTCAGCCTGCTGCCGTTCACCCCGGCGCGGATGGGACTGCTGCTCGTCGTGACCCTCGTGGGTGGCCTCGCCGCCGCCGTCGCGACCCTGTGGTTGCGGCCGCGCGAGGGACGCACGCTCGCCCGCGCCGGTGTCGCGGCTCTCGGCACGCTGGCCGCTGCGGCCTACACGGTGGCCCAGTCCGCCGGCGCGACCCGTCAGCTCGGCAGCGACTTCGACCGCGACGACCGCGTCCTCGTCGGCGTGCTCGTCGTCGCCACAGTCGGCATGGTGGCGGGGCTGCTGCTCGGGCTCGTCGTCGTCCTCGGCCGCCCCGTGCCCAGGGCGTTGGCCGCGGCGCCCCTCGCCGTCGCCCTGGGCTCGTGGGTGGGCGCCCTCGCGGTCGCCCTGTTCGGCACCCAGCGAGCCCTGCCCGTGCTCGGGTGGACCACGACGCTGACCGCCGTCCTCGCCGGCCTGGCCCTGGCTTCGGTCGGCGTGCGCTCGCTGGGGCGCGTGCTCGTGTGGCCATCCGTGCTCGCCATCGTCGCGGCGTGCACGGCCGCCCAGACCGCCCTCTCCTACGTCACCGGCTACCTGCGGCCGCGGTCCGGCCTGCCGAACGGCCTGCGCGACCACCTGGAGGCCGGCCGCGACGTGTTCGTCCGTGCGCTCCAGCCGGAGTTCCAGCCGTGGGGGGCGTATGCCGTCACAGTCGCGGTCGGGCTCGTCGGCACCGGCGTGCTGTGGCTCCGCTCCCACCCCAGGAACCGGACCGGGGCCGACCCTCAACGACCCGCCGTCGCGAGCGCGGCGGCGCCTGCGGTGTCGCCGGCGGACGTGCCGGCGGACCTACCGGCCGGTGGCGACGAGCAGGTCGACGCGACGGCTCGGTGACGGGCGCTGCGGGCGGCGACACGTACCCTCGACGCATGCCTTCGGGACCCCGCACCGGTTCATCCACCGGATCACGCCGACGCTCCTTCGTCGCGACCGCGCTCTCGGGCGCGCTCGTCGCGACCCTGGCCGCCGGCTGCTCGATGTTCCAGTCGCCCCCCGAGCCGAACGACGCGGCGCGCGCCCTCGCCGCCGCGCTCGCCGACGGCGACTTCTCGAGGGTCCCCCTCAAGGGCACGACCGCCGCCGAGGCGGGCGCGTTCGTCCAGGCCGCCTACAAGGACCTCGACTCCCTGCGGCCGGCGGTGTCGGTCACCGACGTGAGCCACGCCGACGGCTCCGAGAAGGCGACCGCCACCCTCTCCACCCGGTGGGACGTCTCGAAGACCGGAGCCGACTGGACCTACCAGTCCAAGGTGGCGATGTCCCTCGTCGACGGCGCCTGGCAGGTCTCGTGGAACCCCGCCCTCGTGGCGCCCCAGCTGGCCTCCGACGAGACCCTCACCATCGCGCGCAAGTGGCCGCGACGGGCCGACATCGTCGACGCGTCCGGCGGCAAGCTCATGACCGAGCGAGAGGTGTCGGTCGTCGGCATCGACAAGACGAAGGTGTCGGGCGCCGCGGCCGCCGCGTCGGCGCGCCACCTCGCCGCGCTGCTCGGCATCGACTCGACGAGGTATGCCGCGAAGGTCGGGTCCGCCGGGGCCAAGGCGTTCGTCGAGGCGCTGACACTGCGCGCCAGCGACCCGGTGCTCGAGAAGAACGGCGCCGCGATCGCCCAGGTCAAGGGCGCCATCACGGTGCCGGCCATGAAGGTGCTCGGGCCGAGCCGCACCTTCGCCGCGCCGATCCTCGGCTCGGTCGGTGAGGCCACGGCCGAGCAGGTCAAGGCCTCCAAGGGCACGCTCGAGGCCGGCGACAGCGTAGGTGCCAGCGGCCTGGAGTTCCGCTACGACGCACAGCTGCGGGGCACCCCCGGGCTCGCCGTGCAGGCCGTCAAGCGCGGCGCCGACGGCAGCGTCCTCGACAAGCGGGAGCTGTTCGCCGAGCAGTCCGCCGAGGGCCAGCCGCTCACCATCACGCTCGACCCCAAGGCCCAGTCGGCCGCCGAGGCGGCCCTCGCGAAGCAGACGGCGCACCCCACGGCGCTCGTGGCCGTGCGGGTCTCGACGGGCGAGATCCTCGCCGCAGCGGTCGGCCCTGCCGCCGACGGCTCGACCCTCGCCCTCGCAGGCAAGGTGGCCCCCGGCTCCACGTTCAAGATCGCCAGCTCGCTCGCCAACGTGCGCAAGGGCGCGACGGCCGATACCAAGCTGCCCTGCACCGACTCCCTGACGGTCAACGGTCGCCGGTTCAGCAACTACACGACCTACCCCAAGGACAAGCTCGGCGACATCCCGATGCAGACCGCCCTCGCCTTCTCGTGCAACACCGCCTTCATCAGCCAGTACCAGAAGGTCAGCCAGGACGACCTCACCAAGGCGGCGCAGTCGCTGGGCATGGGCGACAAGCTCGACCTGCCGTTCACCGGCTTCCTCGGCTCGGTGCCGGCGACCGACGACGTCGTCGAGCACGCCGCGTCGTTCATCGGGCAGGGACGCGTCGAGGCGTCGCCGCTCACCATGGCGGTCGTCGTCGCCTCGGTGATGAAGGGCCAGACGGTGCGCCCGCAGCTCGTCGCCGGGGCGCCGGCCCTGCCCGCACCCGCGACGCCGCTCGACCCGACCGAGGCCGACGTGCTGCGCCAGGAGATGCGCGCAGTCGTCAGCGAGGGCTCGGGCAAGGTGCTCAGGCCCCTCGGTGTCGAGTACGCCAAGACCGGCACGGCCGAGTTCGGCACCAAGAACCCGCCCGACACGCACACGTGGATGGTCGCGGGGCGCGGCGACATCGCGATCGCCGCCTACAACGAGGTCGGCGACAACGGCGTGACCGGGTCGGCCCCGTTCATCGTCAGCTTCCTCAAGGCCTACGACCTCAGGTAGCTCCCGCCCGCCCTTCACCCGTCGAGAGGCCACTCATGCCCCCTCGACGGTGGGGGTGGGGGGCGGACGGGGCGTCGGGCCGCTGATCGATGTGGGGTGGAGTTGGGTATCACTCGTTGGTCCCTTTCGTATGCCTGGTGACCGCAGGACGCTCGACACGTCGACACGGGTCCGTCGACGAGCCGGCCACTGCGGGTGAGGCGCCGACGGCCCGAGCCCGAAGGCACCTCTGGCACCGAGCACTCCCGCGCATCCCGAGGCCCGCCACGTGAAACATTCACCCAAGCGTTTCCGGAAATCGCCCGTGTCCAGGGTGCGTGCACGCGCCGGACGGCGCACGATGGTGCCCATGGGGCGTACGGGTCTGTACGTGGGGATGACCATTGCCGCACTCCTGGCCGGGGGGTGCGGTGTCGTCGCGTCCGACACGGACACCTCCCCCGGCAGCACCGAGCACCGGTCGACGGCGACGTCGACGGCTCCGCCCAAGCAGCGTTTCGGCACCGCCGACGGCGGGTCGGTCACGAGCTCCGACAGTCCCGTCTTCCCCCTCGTGCTGCGCCGCACCGGCGGCATCGCCGGCTTCGACGACCGCATCGTGTTCGACGCCAACGGCCGACTGCACGTCGAGACCCGTTCGGTGCACGGCCGCGTCTGCACGCTGGCCGGGCCTGTGCAGCGCCAGCTCGTGACGCTGCTCGCGACCCTGCGCCTGGGACTGCCGCCCACCGAGGCCCCGAGCGACGAGTTCACCCCGCTCGACCCCGCCGCCGCGCCCGAGAGCGACCCCATCTCGATCTCCGTGACCGACGACCACGCGCGAGCCATCGACCTCAGCGACCCGTCGCTCGGTGAGATCGCCGGCCTCGTGGGCAACCTCGTCTCCGACGTGACGCTCTCGGCGCCTGCCACCACCCGCTGCACGACCCCGACGCCGCCCGTCGTCGCCCCCGGCCCCTGATCGGAACGGCGACCCGGCCCCGCGGCATACGCATGAGGTCGGTGTGCCACCGGGCGGACCCGGCGGCACACCGACCTCAACGGTGTGTCAGGCGAACAACACCTCAGAAGTTCGTCGAGACGTCGTCGACGACGAAGCTCGTCTGCAGCGAGGAGTCCTCGGTGTCGGCGAACTTCAGCGTGACGTTGGTGCCCTTGTACGCCGTCAGGTCGATCGTCTTGACGACGTAGGACGACTTCGGCGTGGACAGGTTGGAGAAGCTGTGCTTCGTCACGCCGTTGATCGAGACCGTGGCGGTGTCGTAGGCCGTCGTGGTCGTCGTCTCGGCCGTGTCGATGCGGATGTAGTAGGTCAGCGTCGGCGTGACGGCCGTGGCGGGCACGGCGAACGTCTGCGACTCGCTCTCGGAGCCGGCCACGCCGTTGCCGCCGAGCCACATCTTCCACGTGCCGGTGCGTGCCGGGCGACCCGTGTTGTTCGTGATCGGGCCGGCCGTGCCGGTCCAGCCGGTCTGACCGGACTCGAAGCCACCGTTGGTCAGCGCGCCACCCGTGGGCGGGGGCGTCGTGGTGCCGCAGGTCTCGGTGGTCGCGGCGACGGCGATGGCCGTGAAGGCCTTCTCGACCGCGGTGCACTCGACCGAGCCGCTGCCGTAGAGGTCCTTGGCCGACTTGATGGCACCCGTGCGGGCGGCGGCGTAGTTGCTCGAGGAGGTGAGGTAGGTCGCGAGCGTGCGGTACCAGATCTTCTCGGCCTTGAGGTGGGTGATGCCGGTGACCGCGCCGGCCGTGCCGCAGACGGGCGAGTTGTAGCTCACGCCGTTGATCGTCTTGGCGCCCGATCCCTCGGAGAGCAGGTAGTACCAGTGGTTGAGGGGGCCCGAGGAGTAGTGCGGGTCCAGGCTGCCGAGGGTGCTGCTCCAGCAGTCCTTCGACGCGCCGTCCTTGCTCGGCTGGTCCATGTAGCGCAGCGGCGTGCCGTTGCCGTTGAGGTTGAGCTTCTCGCCGATGAGGTAGTCGGGGACGTCGTTCGGGTTGTTCGCGTACCACTCGACCGCGGTGCCGAAGATGTCGGACGTCGCCTCGTTGAGGCCACCCGACTCACCCGAGTAGGTGAGGTTCGCGGTGTTCTCGGTGACGCCGTGGCTCATCTCGTGGCCGGCGACGTCGAGCTCGACGAGCGGGGCCGCGTTGTTGGTGCCGTCGCCGTACGTCATCTGCGTGCCGTCCCAGAACGCGTTGGCGTAGCTCTGGCCGTAGTGCACGCGGCTGCGGGCGCCGGTGCCGTTGTTCCAGATGCCGGCGCGGCCGAGCTGGGTGTTGTAGTAGTCGTACGTCTTGCCGGCGCCGTAGTGGGCGTCGACGGCGGCCGACTGACGGTTCGACTGCAGCCCGTTGCCCCAGACGTCGTCGGAGTCGGTGAACGTCGTGCCGGTGCCCGTGGTCGCCTGGTTGAGGTCGGTCGTGTAGTTGCCGTGCGTGTCCTTCATCGTGTACGGCGTGCCGGCGGTGGTGGCGAGCGTGACCGAGCCGACGAAGATGCCGTTGCCCGTGCCGTGCTTGACGTCGTCCCAGCTGGTGAGGGTGGCGCCGCTCGTGGCGTCGACGATGGTGTGCAGGCGGGTGGGGGTCTGGTCGGGCTTGATGCCCTCCGTGATGACCTCGTAGGCGAGCTTGGGTCCGGTCGCCGACTGGAAGACGACGAGCTCACCGGCGGACGCGGTCTCCTTGTTGGCCTTGGACGCCGCGAGGCCGGCCTGGTGGGCCGCGCTCTTGGAGACGGTCGGGGTCATCGTCGCGGGGGTCACGTTCTTGCGCAGGTTCCACGTGACGCTCTTGACCGAGCCGGACGCGTCCTTGTGGGTGACGAGGTCGCCACCGATGACGCGTAGTCCGTCGAGCGTGCGCTCGTAACGGACGGAGGTCGCGCCGTTCGCGTCCGCGATGACGGACTTCACGACGAGCTTCTCGCCCTTCGCGAGGCCGAGGGCGCTCGCGGACGATGCTGCTCGGGACTGCTCGGTCGCCTTGAGGCTCTGCGACTCGGGAGCGGGCGCCTTGTCGCGTCCCGCACTTGCCGCTGCGCCCGCCGGGATCGCCGGCGAGATGGCGAGGGCGAGGGCGAGGAGCCCTCCGGTCGCCAGCCCGGACTTCAGTCGATTCACTGGTTACTCCTTGTCAGGATGCGGCTCGTCGGCCGCCTGAAGGGGTGTCCCACCCATCTCACGGACCGAGATTCCGGCGAGAACGAGCGCGACGTTCGCAGCAGCCGAGAATCATGGTCAACGGGGCTTACCAAGTCTTTGCCAAATGCGCGCCAACTCCGGGAAAACGCTTGGCGGCAAGAGGATTCGCCGCAGGGGGCCGCTTGGGCGACCTCCCAGAGTCGGGGCCGCCGTAGCGCCACGAGGCGGTGAACGGGGCGTCCGAAGGGTGGTCGTGCGGTCAGTCGCGTGCGTCTTCGGCACGCGCTCGCGCGTGCTCCAGGTCGGCGGGGGTGTCGACGTCGGTCGACAGCCCGTCGGGGTCGTCGACGTGCACCGTGCGTATGCCGTCGCACAGCTCGCGCATGCTGCGGCCGTACGCGTCGGCGACGTCGCCGAGCTCGGCGAGCCGTGCCGTGAGGGCCTCGGTGCGCCAGGCGGCGCAGAGCCAGTTGGTGCGGCCGTCCGAGTCGACGGTGACGGCGAGGTCGGCGGCCTCGAGAGCCGCGAGGAGACGCTCGACGTGCTCAGGGGTCACGAAGGGGAGGTCCGCGGCGAGGACGACGACGGCATCCGGCTGGGGCACCTGCGCCACGCCCGCACGGACGGCCTCGACGGCATACGCGATGCCCGAGACCGGCCCACCGCCCGGGACCCGCTCCATGACGACGGGCACCCCGTCCGGGACACCCTGCCCGGGACCGACGACGAGCGCAGGGTGCGGGCCTGCGGCGGCGAGCACCCGGGCCACGAGCGGGCGGCCGGCGAGCTCGATGGTCGGCTTGTGCGAGCCCATCCGTCGCGAGGCCCCGCCCGTCAGAACGACGACGGCACAGCTCTGCACTGGGGGGCTGGACACCCTCGGAGTCTCGCACGCGATCTAGGCTGGGCCCATGGGACGGGTCACCGTGAGGCGCAAGGTCACGACGATCGACCTCTCCACGCCCTCGACCAGCACGCGGCCCGACACGCTGACCGTGGAGGAGCCGCTCGAGCTGCGCGTCAACGGGGCGCCGCTCACGGTCACGATGCGCACGCCCGGGCACGACATCGAGCTCGTGCACGGTTTCCTGATGGCGGAGGGCCTGATCCGGTCGGTCGAGGACATCGCGCTCGCGCGCTACTGCGAGGGCGCCGTCGTCTCGGGCGAGAGCGGCTTCGACGAGAACACCTACAACGTCATCGACGTGACGCTGTCCCCCGGCGTCGCTGCGCCGGCCGCCTCCGCCACTCGAGCGTTCTTCACGAACTCGTCGTGCGGCGTCTGCGGCAAGGCGAGCATCGAGCAGCTGCGCGCGCAGTCGGCGTTCGACGTGCGCTCCGACCCGGTCGAGATCGCGGCCAAGGTCGTCGTCGAGCTGCCCGACGCGCTGCGGGCCCAGCAGCGGTCGTTCGACAAGACGGGCGGGCTGCACGCGGCTGGACTCTTCACCGCGACGGGTGAGCTGTTGGTCGCGCGCGAGGACGTCGGCCGCCACAACGCCGTCGACAAGGTGGTCGGCTGGGCGCTGCAGAACGGGCGACTGCCCGGCTCGGGCTGCGTGCTCGTGGTCTCGGGGCGCGCCTCTTTCGAGCTGGTGCAGAAGGCGATCATGGCCGGCATCCCCGCCCTGGCTGCCGTGTCGGCGCCGTCGTCGCTGGCCGTCGAGTGCGCCGACGACGCCGGCATGACCCTGCTCGGCTTCGTGCGCGACGCCCGACTCAACGTGTATGCCGGCGAGCACCGGATCACGACCACCTGACCTCTGCGCCAGCTGCCTGTTCGCCCACCCGCCCACCCGACGACTGGAGAACCGAGCGTGCCGATCTTCGCGGTCCACTACACCTCTCCCGACGACGCCACCGAGATGTTGAAGATCCGCCCCGAGCACCGCGAGTGGCTGAGCGGTCTTCCGGGGCTGCTCGTCGGCGGGATGTACCAGCCGGGCACCGACGAGGTGAGCGAGGGTGAGCCGACCGACCAGGAGCCGGCGAACGCTGCCTTGATCGTCTGCGCCGCGGACTCGCTGGAGGAGCTGACCCGCGCGTTCGACCAGGACCCGTACTGGCAGGGTGGCTACGTGCTGCGCCGCGTCGTGCGCACGTGGGACCCGCCGCTCGGGCCGTGGGTCGCCGACCCGACGAACTCGCCTGCCTGACTCCCCGGCGCGCGCCCGACCGCGACGACACCCTGGACGAGCACTCTGCACTGGGTCGCTAGGTGACGCAGCCGGTTCGGGCTGCGGTTCGAGTCACCTGGCGACGCAGTGCAGAGGGAGGAGGGAGGGTGACGCACGACCCGCACCAGCCGAGGAGGGCAGCCGGCTCGAACGAGTCCTCGCGCTCGCCCTCGCGGCGTGAGGTTCGCAGGTAGTTTGGCGCCGAGGGTCCGACGCAGGGAGGCAGCGTGACGGTCATCGGGGCGGGCGAGTTCTATGCGGTCGCGTCATCCGACGAGTGGCGGCTGACGTTCGAGGGGGCGCTGGCGCACTACCCGTGCCCCGACGCTCGGCAGCGGGTCGAGTTCGCGAGGCGGGTGGTGGAGCTGGCGCCGGAGGGCTACGGCCCGGACCTCGAGCTCAGGGCAGCGGGCGTCACCGTGCGCCTCCCCTCCTCGTGGGACGCCGGCGGCTTGCCCAGCGCCGCGGCCGGTCTGGCCGCCTCGGTCTCCGAGGTCGCCGGGCAGCTGGGCCTGGAAGCGGATGTCTCGCACCTGCAGTCGATCCAGATCGCGATCGACGGCGGGATGGGGTCTGTCCCGTTCTGGCAGGCCGTCACCGGCTACGAACAGGTCGCCGACGCCGACATCATCGACCCGCTCCGCCGCGGCCCGGGGGTGTGGAACCAGGCCGTGAACGACGGACGCGAGGCTCCCGCGCGGATCCACGTCGACCTCAGCACGTCGGCAGCCGAGGTCGCTCGACGCATGGAGGCAGCCGTGCAGGCCGGCGGCCGCGTCGTCGACGACTCGCACGCCCCGCACTGGTTCACCCTTGCCGACCCCTCCGGCAACCTCGTCGACCTCGCCGCCTGGCCCGACCTGCCGTAGGCACCCCAAGGTTCGCGGCACGTGGTGACCCTGACCTTCGGCAGCCCGGGTCAGAGCCGGGTGACCTGGCCGTCCTCGACGTGCCAGCGCTCGTCGAGGCGCACGTTCTCGAGCAGCCGTCGGTCGTGCGAGACGAGCAGCAGCGCTCCGTCGTAGGACTCGAGCGCCTCCTCGAGCTGCTCGATGGCCGGCAGGTCGAGGTGGTTGGTCGGCTCGTCGAGCACGAGCAGGTTGACGCCCCTGGCCTGCAGGAGGGCCATCGCGGCGCGGGTGCGCTCACCCGGTGACAGGCGGCTCACCGCGTTCGTCACCTGGTCGGCCTTGAGCCCGAACTTCGCGAGCAGGGTGCGGCGGTCGACGGGCCCGAGGTCGGGCACCGTCTCGCCGAACGCGTCACCGAGCGAAAGGTCCTCGCGCAGCCCCGTACGCGCCTGGTCGATCTCGCCGATCGCCACCGACGCCCCGAGCGACGCGCTGCCGGCGTCGGGCTCGACCCGGCCGAGCAGCAGCGAGAGCAGGGTCGTCTTGCCGGCGCCGTTGGGTCCGGTGATGCCGATGCGGCGACGCGCCTCCACCTGGAGCGACGCCGGCCCGAACGTCCAGTCGCCGCGACGCACGCTCGCCTCGTTGAGCGTCGACACGACCGTGCTCGAGCGCGGCGCCGCCGCGATGCTGAACTGCAGCACCCACTCCTTGCGCGGCTCGGCGACCTCCTCGAGCCGGGCGATCCGCGACTCCATCTGGCGGACCTTGCGCGCCTGCTTCTCCGCGGAGTCCTGCTGGGCCGCGCGGCGGATCTTGTCGTTGTCGGGGTTCTTCTTCATCGCGTTGCGCACGCCCTTGGCCGACCACTCCCGCTGCGTGCGGGCGCGCGCCTCGAGGTCGGCCTTGGTGCCGGCATACGCCTCGTACGCCTCGCGCGCGTGCCGGCGGGCGACCTGGCGCTCCTCGAGGTAGGACTCGTAGCCGCCGTCGTGCACCGAGACCGAGTTCTGGGCGAGGTCGAGCTCGACGATGCGCGTGACGCAGCGGGCGAGGAACTCGCGGTCGTGCGAGACGAGCACGACCCCGCCGCGCTGTCCGTGGACGAAGGCCTCGAGCCGTTCGAGGCCGGCGAGGTCGAGGTCGTTGGTCGGCTCGTCGAGCAGCACGAGGTCGAAGCGGCTGAGCAGCAGGGCCGCGAGGGCCGCCCGGGCGGCCTGGCCTCCGCTGAGCGAGGTCATCAGGGCGTCCGGGCCGACGTCGAGACCGAGCTCGGCGAGCATCGGCGGGATGCGCTCGTCGAGGTCGGGCGCCCCGCTCGCCAGCCAGTGGTCGAGGGCGACGGCGTACGCGTCGTCGGCCTTGGGGTCGTCGCCGCCGAGCCCGTGGGCGGCGGACTCCATCGCCTCGGTGGCGGCAGTCGCGCCGGTGCGCCGGGCGATGTGGTCGGCGACCGTCTCACCAGGGACGCGCTCGTGCTCCTGCGGCAGCCAGCCGACGAACGCATCCGAGGGAGCCGTCGTCACGGAGCCCGCGAGCGGCTGGTCCTCCCCCGCGAGCAGGCGCAGCAGGGTCGACTTGCCGGCCCCGTTGGCTCCCACGACGCCCACGACGTCACCCGGGGCGACGGTGAGGTCGAGGTGCTCGAAGAGGGTCCGGTGGGCGTGGCCGCCGGCGAGGTCCTTGGCCACGAGGGTCGCGCTCAC
>JABFXB010000169.1 GCA_013361975.1 Dermatophilaceae bacterium | reverse complement strand
CGCCAGCGCGCCGAGCGCGACCAGGCCACCGTGCTCTCGACCGTGGCGCACGAGCTGCGGGCGCCGCTGACCTCGGTCACCGGGTTCACGAGCAGCCTGCTGCGGCGTTGGGAACGCTTCACCGACGAGCAGAAGCGCCTCATGATCGAGACGATCGAGGCCGACGCGACGCGCCTGACGAGACTCATCACCGAGCTGCTCGACATCTCGCGCCTGGACTCCGACAACCTCAACCTGCGTCGAGGTCCCGTCGACCTGCACGCCCTCCTGTCCAAGCACGTCGCCCGCTACGAGCTCGGCCGCTCCACCGGCACGGTACACCTGCAGCTCGGCACGCAGGCGACCGCCGACGGGCTCCCCGAGATGTGGGCCGACACCGACCGGCTCGAGCAGATCTTCTTCAACCTCATCGAGAACGGCCTGCTCCACGGCGACGGACGGGTCACGGTGACCCTCGACCGAGGGGCCGAGCTCGGCGACTCACCCGAGTCCGTGGTCGTGGAGGTCGACGACGAGGGTGACGGCATACCCTCGGCCGACCGCGAGAAGATCTTCGGCCGCTTCTGGCACGGGCCCTCCAACGCGAGCACCGGCCTCGGGCTCTACGTCGTCCGCGGGCTCGTCGAGGCCCACGGCGGAACGGTGCACGTCTCCGACAACGAGGCAGGCGGCGCCCGCTTCGTCGTGCGGCTGCCCGCGGGGCTCCCCGAGGCGTTCGGCAGCTGACCGCGGGCCGGGCGGGCGGTGGGCAGCTGCGCCCACGCCCCTAGACTGGCAGCCCAGAACCGACCCCAGCGAGACCCCCACCGAGCGAGAGCAGCGAACGCACGCCGATGTCCGGACCCAACACGAACTACGACCCCGTCGAGGTCTCAGCGCTCGACCCGGCCAACGTCGACTCAGCCGTGCAGGAGGCCCTCGCCGCGATCGCGGCCGCGACCTCGCTCGACGATCTCAAGGCCGTGCGCATCGCCCACCAGGGCGAGAAGAGCCCCCTGGCCCTCGCCAACCGCGAGATCGGCGCTCTGCCGCCGAGCGCCAAGGCCGAGGCCGGCAAGCGCGTCGGCCAGGCCCGCGGGCGCGTCGGGCAGGCCCTCACCGCCCGCCAGGCCGAGCTCGAGGCCGAGCGTGACGAGCGCATCCTCGTCGAGGAGCGCGTCGACGTCACGGTCCCCGCGCTGCGCCGCCCGACCGGTGCGCGCCACCCCATCGAGCTCGTGGCCCAGCGCCTCGTCGACGCGTTCGTCGGCATGGGCTGGGAGGTCGCCGAAGGTCCCGAGCTCGAGAGCGAGTGGCTCAACTTCGACGCCCTCAACCTCGGCCCCGACCACCCGGCGCGCCAGATGCAGGACACCTTCTTCCTCGACCCGGTCGACTCGGGCCTCGTGCTGCGCACCCAGACCTCGCCGGTGCAGATCCGCACGATGCTCGAGCAGGAGCCGCCGATCTACATCGTGGCCCCGGGCAAGGTGTTCCGCACCGACGACCTCGACGCCACGCACACCCCGGTCTTCCACCAGATCGAGTGCCTCGCCATCGACAAGGGCCTGACGATGGCCCACCTGCGCGGCGCGCTCGACGCGTTCGTGCGCATCATGTTCGGCGAGGACACCCGCACCCGCGTGCGCGCCAACTACTTCCCCTTCACCGAGCCCAGCATGGAGACCGACTTCCTGTGCTTCGCCTGCCACGGCGAGGAGACCTGGGGCAGCGCCGAGCCGTGCCGCACGTGCGGCGGCTCCGGCTGGATCGAGCTGGGAGGCTCCGGCATGGTCAACCGCAAGGTGCTGCGCACGTGCGGCATCGACCCCGACGTCTACTCGGGCTTCGCGTTCGGACTCGGCATCGAGCGGGCGCTGCAGCTGCGTCACGGGGTGCAGGGCATGCACGAGATCGTCGAGGGCGACGTCCGCTTCTCGCAGCAGTTCGGGATGGGGGCCTGACATGCGTACGCCGCTGAGCTGGCTCGCCGAGTACACCGACCTCGCGCCGGGTGCCCGTGGCGCCGACGTGGCCGCGAGCCTCGTCCGCGTCGGCCTCGAGGAGGAGGACCTCCACGGGGGCGACATCACCGGTCCGCTCGTCGTCGGCCGCGTCCTCGAGCTCGAGGAGCAGGTCCAGAAGAACGGCAAGCCGATCCGCTACTGCGTCGTCGACGTGGGGCAGCACGGCCAGATGCTCACCGAGGGCACGCACCAGGAGATCGTCTGCGGTGCCACGAACTTCGAGGTCGGCGACCTCGTCGTCGTCGTGCTGCCGGGTGCCGTGCTTCCCGGCGGCTTCGCGATCTCCGCGCGCAAGACGTACGGCCGCATGTCCAACGGCATGATCTGCGCCGAGGACGAGATCGGGCTGGGCCACGACCACGAGGGCATCATCGTGCTGAGCCGCCTGCTCGGTGACGAGCGCGCCTCGACGCTGAGCCCCGGCGACGACGCGATCGCCCTGCTGGGGCTGGCCGACGAGACCGTGGAGACCAACGTGACCCCCGACCGGGGCTACTGCTTCTCCATGCGAGGTCTCGCCCGGGAGTACTGGCACGCCCAGGGCAGCCCCGAGGGCGGCTTCCGCGACCCCGCGGACGTCGCGACCCCCGAGGCCAACGGCGACGGCTACACCGTCGAGCTCAAGGACGACTCGCCGATCGACGGCAACGAGGGCTGCGACCGCTACGTGGCGCGCATCGTCCGCGGCATCGACCCGACCCGGCAGACGCCGTCCTGGATGGCCCGTCGCCTGACCCAGGCCGGGATGCGACCCATCTCGCTGGCCGTCGACGTGACGAACTACGTCATGCTCGCCGTCGGCCAGCCGCTGCACGCGTTCGACGTCGACAAGCTGTCGGGCTCGGTCGTCGTGCGCCGGGCGCGCGCGGGCGAGAAGCTCACGACCCTCGACGACGTCGAGCGCCCGCTCCACGTCGACGACCTGCTCATCACCGACGGCGGCGAGCACCCGCTCGCCATCGCCGGAGTCATGGGCGGCGCGTCGTCCGAGGTGTCCGACACGACCACCGACGTGCTCATCGAGGCCGCCCACTTCGACCCGACCACGGTCGCGCGGTCGTCCCGCCGGCACCGGCTCATCACCGAGGCCTCCAAGCGCTTCGAGCGCGGCGTCGACCCGAAGGTGACGGCCGCGGCCGCCCAGCTCGCCGTCGACCTCCTCGTCGAGCACGGCGGCGGGTCCGTCGACGCCGGCGTCACCGACGTCGACCGCACGACCGACCGGGCGGCCTACCGCCTCGACGTCACCGAGCCCTCGCGCATCGTCGGCGTCGACTACTCGCGTGAGCGCGTCATCGGCATCCTGCGCGACCTCGGCTGCGTCGTCGACGAGCAGGGGCCGGGCACCGACGACGACCACGTGCTCGTGACGCCGCCCTCGTGGAGGCCCGACCTCGTCGACGCGCCCGACTACGC
>JABFXB010000118.1 GCA_013361975.1 Dermatophilaceae bacterium | reverse complement strand
ACGTGGGCGAGGTGGTCGGACCCCAGGCCCGGTGCGGTTGCGGTGCTCATCGGACGTCCTTGTCTCGGGTGAGGTGGCGGTTGACGAGGGTGACGGCGAGCACCAGCACGAAGAAGGCCAGCGAGATCGCGGAGGCGTAACCGGTCTGCTGCTGCTGGAAGCCGGTGCGCACCGCCATGAGCACGACCGTGGACGTCGAGTCGAGCGGGCCGCCCTGGGTCATGATGTTGACCTGCGTGAAGAGCGCGAACGCCGAGATCGTGATGGTGATGAGGATGAAGGTGCGCGTCGCCCGCAGGCCCGGCCACGTGACGTAGCGGAACTTCTGCCACGTGCCGGCGCCGTCGAGCTCGGCCGCCTCGTAGAGGTCGCCGGGGATGGTCTGCAGGCCCGAGAGCCAGATGACCATGTGGAAGCCCATCGCCTGCCACGCCGACATGAGGATGATCGCGAGCAGCGCCGTCTTCGGGTCGCCGAGCCAGTCGGGGCCCTCGATGCCGAACTTCAGCAGCACCTGGTTGATGAGGCCGTTCTTCTGGTACATGAACAGCCACAGCATCGACACGACGACCATCGACGTCACGACCGGCAGGAAGTAGACGGTGCGGAAGAAGTTGACCCCGCGCATCTTGACGTTGACGAGCAGCGCCAGCCCGAGGGCGCACGCCGACTGCACCGGCACGATGATCGCCGCGAAGATGACCGTGTTGCGCAGCGACGCCCAGAACGTCTCGTCCTCGAAGAGGCGCACGAAGTTGTCGACGCCGATGAACTCCGCCGGCCGCGGGCTGATGAGGCGGGCGTTGGTGAACGCCAGCCCGAAGGTCAGCCCGATCGGCACGAGCAGGAACGTGATGAGCAGGACGCCGGCGGGCGCCAGCATGAGCAGCGCCGTCGTCGTCGACGAGCGAGACCCGCTGAGGCGCTTACGGTTCGCCTTCGCCGTGGCCCGGGTCGACGGTGACCCGGGCGCCGAGGCGTTCTCGGCTGCGGTGATGGTGGTCATGTCAGTCACTCACTGGAAGTAGCCGTTGGACTTCTGGTTGGCGTCGATGTCCTTGACGGCCTGGTCGAGCGCCTGCTTGGGGTCGGCACCGTTGAGGATGTCCTGCGCCGTCTTCGTGAACTCCGTCGCGATGAACGGGTATCCGGGCGTGACCGGACGCAGCACGGCGAACTTCTTCGCGTAGTCGAGGAAGAGCTGGTTCTCGCCGCCCTTCTCGTAGCCCTTCACCTGGGCCGCCGCGGCGTCGGTCGCCGGGATGTTGTTCGTGTCGCGGGCGACGCTCGCGACGTACTTGTCCTGCGCGGCGAACTTCATGTAGTCGAGCGCGCCGGCCTGGTCCGCACAGTTCGTCGAGATGCCCCACTGCCACGAGCCGCCACCGATCTTGGGGCCGTTGCCGAGGTCCGGCGGCGGCAGGAAGAGCGTGTCCTTGCCGAAGGCCTTGCGGGTGTCGACCGCGGTCCACGTGCCGTTGTAGAGGATCGCGGTCTTGCCGTTGATGAAGTCCTTGGCCGGGTCGGCGCCCGACTTCAGCGGCACCAGCCCGTCGGTGACGAGGCTGCGGAACCACTTCGCCCACTCGACCGCCTTCGGACCGTTGAGCGCCCCCTCGGCGGTCTTGTAGCCGTCGCGGTTGATGAGGTCGCCGCCGAAGCTCTGCAGCATCGGGGAGTACGCGTAGGGCCACCACTCGCCGGTGAAGCTCGTCGCGATGTCGAGCGGGTTCTGGAAGTCGCCCGAGGCCTTGATCTTCTTCAGGGCCGCGGTGAACTCGTCCTTGGTCCACGGCTGGTCGACCGTCGGCACGCGGATGCCGTACTTGTCGAGGATCGTCTTGCGGGTGACCATCACGAGTGCGACGTCGTAATAGCCGTAGGAGTAGATCTTGTTGTCGACCTTGCCGAGCACGGTCGGGAGGAACTTCGACAGGGTGCCCTCGAGGCCGTCGAGCGGCGCGAGATAGCCCGCCCAGGCCCAGTTGGGAACGTTCGGGCCGTCGATGTCGAGGATGCACGGGAGCTTCTTGCTGGCGGCGGCCGCGACGACGGACTGGTTGTAGGAGTCCTGCGGGAACGCCTGGACCTTCACCTTGTACTTGCTCTGGCTCGCGTTGTAGTCGGTGACGATCTTCTGGATCGCGGCCAGCTCGGCCTTGTTGCCGGCGTTGTGCGTCCACATCGTCAGCTCGCCGCCGGCGCCGCCGGAGCTCGAGCTGCCGCCCTTGGCGCAGGCGGCCATGGACAGGGGCAACGCGGCGGCGAGCAGGCCGACGGCGATGCGCTTGGGGGTGGGGGTGAGCTTCATCGGTTCCTCCGTGATGGTCAGGTCAGCGCCACTGCTAAAACCTTTCAGCACGAGACGGTAGAGCACTCGAAGCGTGTCGCGCAAGGGTTTGCTAAAACCTTTTCACCAGCAGGTATGCCGTCAGGCGCTTCCTCCCGTGGGGTACGCTTGCGCAGCGCGCCCTTCGAAGGGCGCACCCGGCATACGCAAGGTCGCGACGACGCGACGACGAAGGGGTGGAAGTGAACAAGCGGACGACGCTCGCCGACGTCGCCGAGCGCGCAGGGCTGTCGAAGACGGCCGTGAGCCTCGTGCTCAACAACCGGCCGGGCTCACGCCTGTCCGCCGACGCGGTCGCACGCATCCACGAGGCCGCGCGCGAGCTCAACTACCGCCCCAATCCGCAAGCGCGCTCCCTGCGCCTCGGCACCACCGGCACCGTCGGCTTCATCTCCGACGACGTCACCGTGACCCGCTTCGCCTCGGCGATGATCCGCGGCCTGCTCGACGCCGCCGACGAGAGCGACCGCGGCGTGCTCATCGCCGAGACGTTCAACCACCCCAAGCAGCTGCGCAAGGCCCTCGACTCGATGGCCGACCGCCAGGTCGACGGGCTCATCTTCGGCGCCCTGTCGGCACGCCTCATCGACCTCCCCCCGCTGCCCGACGGCATACGCACCGTCACCGTCAACTGCGTCAGTCCCGACGTGACCGTCGCCGTCCTCCCCGACGAGGAGCAGGCCGGGTATGCCGTCACGCGCCACCTGCTCCACGCCGGCCACCGCGACGGGATCGCCATCATCGGCAACGCCCCGATCGCGCGCACCGACCCGAAGGTCTCCGTGACGATCGGCCGCCGCTTCGACGGCATCCACCGCGCGCTCTCCGAAGCCGGCGTGGCGCCCATCGCCGTGGCTGACATCGAGAAGTGGGAGCCCTGGAACGGCTACGACGCCGCCAAGGGCGTGCTCGCGTCCGGTGCGCCGGTGACGGCGCTGCTCTGCCTCAACGACCGCGTCGCCTTCGGAGCCCAGCAGGCCATGCAGGAGAAGGGACTCCGCATTCCCGACGACCTGTCGGTCGCGTCGTTCGACGACGACCAGATCGCGGCCTACATGCGGCCCGGCCTGACGACCGC
>JABFXB010000529.1 GCA_013361975.1 Dermatophilaceae bacterium | reverse complement strand
CTCGGCTACCTCGTCGCCGCACCCGAGCTCGTCGACGCGCTGCGCCTCGTGCGGCTGCCCTACCACCTGAGCAGCCCGACGCAGACGATCGCCCGCGTCGCCCTCGAGCACGCCGACGTCATGCTGGGCACCGTCGAGGTGATCAAGCACCAGCGCGACCGCATCGTCGAGCGGCTCGCCGAGCTCGGCGCGCGGCCCGTGGCGAGCGACAGCAACTTCGTGCTCTTCGGTGGCCTGCGCGACGAGAAGGCCGCGTGGCAGGCGCTGCTCGACGAGGGCGTCCTCGTGCGCGACATGGGCATCGCCCACCACCTGCGCGTCACGGCGGGCGACCCGCACGAGACCACCGCGTTCCTCGAGGCCATGACCCGTCTCGCCCCCACCCACGTCGACCGCCAGGAGCCCACGGCATGAGCACCCCCGCCAGCCCAGACAGCCCCGCCAGCCGCACCGCGAAGATCACGCGCGCGACCTCCGAGTCGTCCGTCGAGCTGTGGCTCGACCTCGACGGCACCGGCCGGTCCGACGTCTCCACGGGTGTGCCCTTCTACGACCACATGCTCGCCTCGCTCAGCAAGCACTCGCTCATCGACCTCACCGTCAAGGCGACCGGCGACATCGACGTCGACGTGCACCACACCGTCGAGGACACCGCCATCGTCCTCGGGCAGGCGCTGCGCGAGGCGCTCGGCGACAAGGCCGGCATCTCCCGCTTCGGCGACGCGACCGTGCCGCTCGACGAGGCGCTGTGCCACGCCGTCGTCGACGTCGCCGGACGTCCCTACGTCGTCCACGAGGGCGAGCCCGAGGGGCAGCAGTACGCCCTCATCGGCGGCCACTTCACCGGGTCGATGACGCGTCACGTCCTCGAGTCTTTCGCCTACAACGCCGGCCTGTGCCTGCACGTGCGCGTGCTCGCCGGACGCGACCCCCACCACATCGTCGAGGCCCAGTTCAAGGCCGTCGCACGGGCGCTGCGTGCCGCAGTCGCCCCCGACCCTCGCGTCGTGGGCATCCCCAGCGCCAAGGGAGCCCTCTGACGATGGCGGTCTCCCGATGAGCGCCGACGTCGTCGTCCTCGACTACGGCAGCGGCAACGTCCGCTCGGCGGTGCGCGCGCTCGAGCGGGTCGGCGCGACCGTCACGTTGACCGGCGACCCGGTGCGCGCGCTCGAGTGCGACGGCCTGTTCGTCCCGGGTGTCGGCAACTTCCACGCGTGCATGGCCGGTCTCGCCGCCGCGCACGGTCCGCGCATCATCGGCCGGCGCATCAGCGGCGGCCGGCCCGTGCTCGGCATCTGCGTCGGCATGCAGGTGCTCTTCGACGGCTCCACCGAGCCGTCGTCGAGCCCCCTCGAGGGGCTGGCCGAGTGGCCCGGCACCGTCGAGCGCCTGCCCGCCGACGTCGTGCCCCACATGGGCTGGTCCGAGGTCGAGCCCGCCGAGGGGTCACGCCTCTTCGCGGGCGTCGAGCACGAGCGCTTCTACTTCGTGCACTCGTATGCCGTGCAGCAGTGGGCCCTCGAGGCCACCGGCGCCTTCGCGCGCGTGGCTCCCAAGGTCACGTGGGCGCGTCATGGTGCGAAGTTCGTCGCGGCCGTCGAGAATGGCCCCCTGAGCGCGACGCAGTTCCACCCCGAGAAGTCCGGCGACGCCGGGCTGCACCTCCTGGAGAACTGGGTCGACAACCTGTGATCCACGCCCGGACCCCTTGCGCCACAAGGTGACCGGGCCGGTGTAGGAGGAGCCATGGCGACGAGGAAGTCGGCGAGCGCGAAGAGGACGACGGCCAGGAGGACGGCGTCCCGGGCGTCGACGAGGCGCTCGACGAGCTCAACGGGGCGCCGCCGCACGCCGTCCGGGTCGCTCTACCCGCGCAGGCGCGCCAGCCGTCCCGGTCTGCCCACGACGGTCGGCACGGCGCTCGGCACCCTCGTCGTCACGACGCTGCTCGATCTTTCCTGGCCGATGCGGCTGCTCCTCATCGGGCTCGTGCTCGCGCTCGGGCTCGCCTACGTGCTCTGGCGCCATCGCGCCGAGATCACCGCGGCCGCAGCCCAGCCCGACGCGGCCGCACCGGCAGAGCCGGTGGACCCCGCGACAGGCACCCCGCCACCGCCCGACGCCCCCACCACCCCCTGATCGAGAGAACACCCCGTGACGAACCGGGTCCGCTGCGGGGACGCCCGGTTGGCGGTCCGGTCGGCCGCGGCACCGGGCCCCACGGCATACTCGGAGCTCGACGATCGACTCGAGGAGTGCGTGACCGAATGACCACACCCACCGACCAGCCGCGGCTCCAGCTGCTGCCCGCCGTCGACATCTCCGACGGTCAGGCGGTGCAGCTCGTGCAGGGCGTCGCCGGCAGCGGCGGACAGTTCGGCGACCCCTGGGCGGCTGCGAAGGCGTGGCAGGACGCCGGAGCCGAGTGGATCCACCTCGTCGACCTCGACGCAGCGTTCGGGCGGGGCAGCAACCGCGAGCTGATCGCATCGATCGTCGGTCGCCTCGACCTGCAGGTCGAGCTCTCGGGGGGCATCCGCGACACCGAGTCGCTCGAGGCGGCGCTCGCCACGGGCTGCCGACGCGTCAACATCGGCACGGCCGCGCTCGAGGACCCCGAGTGGACGGCCCGCATCATCGCCGACCACGGCGACCGGGTCGCGATCGGTCTCGACGTGCGCGGCACGACGCTCGCGGCGAGGGGGTGGACGCGTGAGGGCGGCGACCTGTGGGAGACCCTCGAGCGCCTCGACCGTGAGGGCTGCGCGCGCTACGTCGTCACCGACGTGAACAAAGACGGCATGCTTCAGGGCCCCAACGTCGAGCTGCTGCGCGACGTGTGCGCCCGCACCGACCGTCCCGTCGTCGCCAGCGGTGGCGTCTCGACCCTCGACGACATCGCAGCCATCCGGACCCTCGTCGGCGAGGGCGTCGAGGGCGCCATCGTCGGGTCTGCGCTCTACCGTGGCGCCTTCACGCTGCCCGAGGCGCTCGACGTGGCCGGGCGCCCGACTCGATGACGGGCGCCGCCGAAGGCTCGCACGGTTCCGGTCACCGCGACGCGCAGGGTCGCCCCGCCGACTCGGCCGGACAGGCGTGGGAGGGCAAGTCGATCCCGTCCCACGGCTTCTCCGGCGACGACGGCACGGCCGACGAGGAGCTGGTCGCCGCCCTGCGTGCCGCGGCGTCGACCCCGGGCGACGACGTCGAGTCCCTCCTGATGGCGAGCGTCGCGAGCAGCCGTTGGCTCGTGCCGGTCGTCGCCGTCGCGACCGAGGTCGACGAGTCCGGCGACCACGCGGTCGACACGCGCAGCGACATGGCCGCCGTGACGCTGACGTCACCGGACGGCTCGCGCGCCCTGCCGATGTTCACCTCGCTCGAGAGCCTCGCCGCGTGGGACCCCGCCGCGCGGCCGGTGCCCGTCCGC
>JABFXB010000283.1 GCA_013361975.1 Dermatophilaceae bacterium | reverse complement strand
CCGCGGTCGGCGATGCGCTTCTGCTCCTCGGGCCGGATGCCGTAGAGCATCTGGTACTCGAACGACTTCGGGTCGCGGCCGGCCTGACCGGCGAGCGCGCCGGCGATCTCGATGAGGCGCGGGTCGTGCGAGGCGACCATCGGGTAGCCCTCACCCTGCATGAGGATCTTGAGGCACCGCACGTAGGACTTGTCGACCTCGGCGCCGGCCTGGAAGGCGACCGACTCGGGCTCCTTGTACGCGCCCTTGCACAGGCGTACGCGTGAGCCGGCGTGCGCGAGGTCACGGCAGTCGGCCTCGGTGCGGTAGAGGTAGGCCTGCAGGACGGCCCCCACGGTCGGGAAGTCGGCCCGCAGCTCGCGCAGCGCGTCGAGCGTGAGGTCGGTCGTCGTGTGGTCCTCCATGTCGAGGGTGACCGTGGTACCCGCCTGCTGCGCGAGCTCGCAGATCTCGCGCGCGTGGTCGAGGGCGATGGCGTTGCCGTCGCCCGGCAGGGCCTGGCCGAGCGCGCTCAGCTTGAGCGACACCTCGACGGTGCCGCCCTCGGTGAGGCCCTGGTCGCGCAGTGCCGTCAGGAGCGAGAGGTACGCGTCACGTGTGTGGCGCGCCTGGGCGATGTCGGTGGTGTCCTCGCCGAGGTAGTCGATCGTCGACAGCCGGCCGGAGGAGGCGATCTCGGCGGCGGCACCGACGACGTCGGCGCGGTCGGCTCCCGGGACGAAACGCTTGACGACCGAGCGCGACACGGGCGCCTTCTCGATGACGTCTCGGATCTTCTCCTGCTTGGACAGCTGCAGGAGCGAGTTGCGCAGCAGGTCGCTGGCGTCCACGGCGGGCCTCCGGGGTTCTCGGGCGGTACGGACGGGCGGCGGTGGCCGTCCCTCCGGCGAAATCTACCGCCGCGGCGCCGGTGCTCCGTCCTGACGTGCCTGGCGGCCACCGTCGCCCGGGCGCGTGCGGCAGACTCGGGGCCGTGAGCGATCCCTCCCCCGACCCGTCCGAAACGGCGTCCGTGCCGGAGTCCGTGCTGGCACCCGTGCCGGAGTCCGTGGGGGCGCCCGTGCCGGGCAAGGCGGCGGCGCCGGCGCTGGCGTCCGGCCTGACCCTCGAGGAGCTCGGCGAGGGCCTGGGCACCGCCTCGACCGTGCTGCGCGGCAACGCCGGCTCCGCCGGTCTCGACGCGCCCGTGCCCACCTGCCCGTCGTGGACGGTGCTCGACCTCGTGGCCCACCAGGGCATGGTCCACCGCTGGGCCACGAGCCACGTGCGCGGCGCCCCGGAGACCGACCCCCTGCGGTTCGAGGCCGAGGGCCGCGCCGCCGCCGACGTGCTCGGGTGGTTCGACGAGGGCGCCACCGCCCTGCTCCAGGCCCTGTTCGACGCCCCTGACGACCTCGTCGCGCGCACGTTCCTGCGCGACGCCCCGGCGCCTCGCCTCTTCTGGACGCGTCGCCAGTGCTTCGAGACGACCGTCCACGCCGTCGACGCCATGGCCGCCCGCCTCGGCCGCGCACCGCTTCCCGACGAGACGTGGCTGCGCCCCCGCCTGGCCACGGACGGCATCGACGAGCTGCTCACGGGTTTCGTGCCGCGGGACAAGCAGGGCGTCCAGCCCGAACGGGCCACGCGGCTGCTCGTGCGGCCCGACGACGCCGCGCTGGCCTGGCTGCTCGACCTCGCACCCGACCGGCCCGCCTCGACGACTCGCCTCACCGGCGCAGACGCCGTCGCGACTGACGCCGACGTCGTGTGGGCCGGCGGCGCGGTCGAGCTGTTCCTGCGGCTGTGGAGCCGTACGGGGGCTGAACCCGCCGACGCGCTCGAGGGCTGGTGGCGCGAGACGGTCTCGGTGACGTGGGGATGACCGCGGCAGGTGCCGTCCGCCCACGTGACCCCGGCGACACGGGTGCACCCGGGCCCGCCTGATGACGACGAGGAGGCTCGATGCCTGACGTAGGACTCGGTCGAACGGTGCAGTCGGCGATCTACCGCGCGGGGGCGTTCGGCCACCGACCGGAGGTCCCCACCGACGGCACCCAGCTCGAGACTGCTGCACGGAAAGTCATGTCGCGCAGAGGTTTTGCCTATGTCGCCGGATCGGCGGGCTCAGAGGCGAGCGCCGCGGCGAACGTCGCCGCCTTCGCCCGCTGGCGGGTCGTCCCGCGGATGCTCGTCGACACGACGCAGCGCGACCTCGGGGTCGAGCTCTTCGGCCGCCGCCACGAG
Source organism: Dermatophilaceae bacterium (assembly GCA_013361975.1). GTDB lineage: Bacteria > Actinomycetota > Actinomycetes > Actinomycetales > Dermatophilaceae > Terrabacter. The sequence goes on along the minus strand of JABFXB010000283.1, from coordinate 1,212 downwards.
AGCCCGTTCCTCGTCGCCCCGATCGGCGTGCTGTCGATGGCCCACCACGGGGCCGACCTCGCGGTCGCTCGAGGAGCGCGTGAGCAGGGTGTGACGCCGATCGTCAGCACGCAGGCCTCGGTGCCGATGGAGGACATCGCGCGCACGCTCGCGGGGTCGGGCCACTGGTACCAGCTCTACTGGAGCAGCGACGACGAGCTCGTGGAGAGCCTCGTGTCGCGTGCCGAGGCCTGCGGCAGCGAGGCGCTCGTCGTCACGCTCGACACGGCATACCTCGGCTGGCGGCCCCGCGACCTCGACCTCGGGCACCTCCCATTCGCGCGCGGAGAGGGCATCGCGCAGTACACGTCCGACCCCGTCTTCCGGCGTCTCGTCGCCGAGCGGGTCGCTGCGGCGGCGCCCCAGCCGCGTCCCCGACCCACGCCGGCCGCGGTCGCGACGCTGCTCTCCATGTCGCGCAACCACCCCGGTGACACCCGGCACAACCTCACCGCACCCGAACCGCGCGCGGCCGTCGAGACGTTCCTCGACGTGTTCAGCCGACCGTCGCTGTCGTGGGACGACCTGCCGCGCCTGCGGTCGCTCACCTCGCTGCCCATCGTGCTCAAGGGAGTCCTGCACCCCGACGACGCCCGGCGGGCCGTGGACGCCGGGGTCGACGGCGTCTACGTCTCGAACCACGGCGGGCGGCAGGTCGACCGGTCGGTGGCGGCCCTCGACGCGCTGCCCGGGGTCGTGGCTGCGGTGCGTGATGCGGGGTCGGCGATGCCGGTGATCTTCGACAGCGGGATCCGTTGCGGCGCAGACGCGTTCGTCGCCCTGGCCCTCGGGGCGACTGCGGTCGGCGTCGGGCGCCCGCACGTCTACGGGCTCGCCCTGGCCGGCGCCGACGGCGTGTCCCAGGTGCTGCGGAACCTGCGCGCCGAGCTCGACCTGCAGCTCGCGCTCTCGGGGCAGACCTCTGTCGCGTCACTCGCCCCCGACGTGCTCGTTCGCGTCGGGAGCGACGGGTAGGCGCCCAACCGGCCCCGCCGCGCAAGGCGACTCGACCTGTGGAACCCGCTCGACGGCATACGTTCTCGTCACGGAGGATCGGCCCATGCCCGCACTCGACCACCTGACCCGCGACGCCTACCCACGGTCGGCGAAGTACGACGCGAAGTGGCTCGTCGACCTCGACATGGGGCCGCACCCGCTGTGGCTGCTCGAGGA
>JABFXB010000540.1 GCA_013361975.1 Dermatophilaceae bacterium | reverse complement strand
TGGGGCTCGGCGGTCACGGCGTCAGCCTGCCAGCCGGCACACGCACTCGTCATCGGCATTGTCCTGCCCTCCCGTCGGCCACCTCGGGACGTGAAAGGCCGGGAGCCAGCGTGCTGGCTCCCGGCCCAAAAGGCGCGCTTCCCCTCCACAGGCTGCGTACCGAGGCTTACCGTACCCAATGGAACGAGATATCCCTCACCCGTTGCGGGACGTCCGGGCCGGCGCAACGTTGCAGGGGTTCGGGTGCAGGTTTCAGGGGACGGAGCGGGGGCTCCGGGGACGCGCGAGGGGGTCGTCGTGGGACGGCACACAGGGGCGGGCGGCGATCGTGGCCGCGGGAGAGGCGGCTGCAGTGCGCTGCGCCGCGACAGGGCTGCCGGTGGGACGGGAGTCCCCCCCAGATCGCGACTCCCGTCCCGGAGCACCCGGCTCGACCGTCACCCTACGAAGGCCTGGGGCCCGGCTGGTGGGGGGTTGCGCGGAAACCTGTCCGACGCAACCGCGGCAGCGTCTGCGCGGCCGGCGCCGGGTAGGTGGCGAGTGTGCTGACCGACGAGATCCGGTGGGTGCTGCGCAACGCCCGGCTGCACGCGGCCGACCCGGCCCTGCGCAGCGCGGCCGGGTTCGCCCAGGGGGCGGGCCGCGCCACGCCCGTGCACCGCGCCCAGGTCGGCCGGTGGGAGGGCGGCGACGTCGACGTGTCCCGCGCCCTCGTCCGCCGCTACGAGTCGGTGCTCGAGCTGCCCGAGGGGCAGCTGCTCTCGGCCGTCGACCTCTTCGCCCGGTCGCACGACCCGATCCGGCCGGCCGCAGCGCTCCCGCCGCGCGGTGAGCCCGACGTCGGCGAGACCCTCGAGCTGCTCGAGCGCGCGCTCGGCGACGACCGCATGACCGGCCTGGACTGGGACCGGCTCTCCGACCACCTCGGCCGTATGCCGCACGCCATGATCCGCTCGACCGACTGGGAGGCGCTCTTCCGCCGTCTCCTGCAGGAGGTGGGCCTCTGCCTCTACCTCGAGTACGCGCAGCGCACCGAGGCGCTCGCGCGGTTGGCGGGGCACCCGCGCAGCGGCGGCGTCGTGGCCCGTCTCGCGGCCGAGGCGGTCGCCCGGCCCGACGCGCAGTTCTACAACGACACCCTCAGCCTGCTGCAGTACACGAGGGACCCGCAGGCGCTGTCGGTGATGCTCGACCAGCTGCGCGACCCGACGAGCGCGGGCGCGCTGCGGGGATGTCTCATCGTGCTGACGACGCTGGTCCGCGGCACCCGGCTCGACGTGGACGTCCGGCGCGAGGCGGTGCGCCTCGCCGTCCAGCACCTGCGCGACCCCGACCACTCCTACCTCGTGCACCGGGGCGCCGCGAACCTCGTGCGCGCCCTCGGACCGGCGAGCCAGCGCCTCGCCAACGTGCTGACGGCCGAGGACCGGCGGGCCGCGGCGTCGATCATCCGTGACGGCCGGGCCATGTCGGCGCAGGCGGTGCGCGAGGCGCAGAAGCGGATCAGGGCCGTGCTCGAGGCGGGGGAGGGGCGGGCCGCCGCCGGCGAACCGGTGCTCGCGACGCTGCTGCAGACGGCGCTCGGCCAGACGAACGAGGAGGACCGGGACAACGCCCTCGGCATCCTCATGCTGTCGCCGCAGAGCCGCATCATCGGGCGCGTCCACGCGGCGGCGTTCAGCGCGGCCGTCGACCGGGGCGACCTCGTCGCGGCGCACGAGGCGGTGAGCGTGCTGACGTGGATGGGGCAGCCCGAGGACCTCGACCTGTTCGAGCGGGTCGCGCTCTCGCCGTCCACGCCCTACTCGCTGGCGATGCAGGCCGCGTACGTCGTCGGCAACACCGTCGAGCCCGCCAACCGTCGCAGCGACGAGCGCGAGACGTCGTTCGCGCGCCGCGCCGCGGAGGTCGTCGCGACCGGCAGCGCCGCCGTGAGTGCGGAGGACACCGAGCTGCTGCGCGGCCTCGTCTACGTGCTCGGGATGCGCGGCCGGCACGACCTGCTCACCGCCCTGCAGGCCGCGCTGCCGGTGCCCGGCGACGACCCGCTCGCGATGCCCGAGATCGCGCGCGGCATCCTCGGCTGGTGGCTGGCCGTGCCCGACCACCTGCGCCCGCTCGCCGCCGATGGGACGCTCGTCGGTGACCCTGCGACGGGTCGCTAGGTTGGGGGTGTGCAGACGGACGAGGTGCTGAGCCTCCTGAAGGACGTGGCCGACGAGGTCATCAACCCCCGGTTCCGGGCGCTCGCCGACGGCGAGGTCCACGAGAAGCGGCCCGGCGACCTCGTCACCGACGCCGACCGCGAGGCCGAGGTGCTCATCAACGCGGCCCTGCACGCGGGCTACCCCGACGCGACGATCCTCGGCGAGGAGACCTACGCCGGCGACCCCGACCTGCTCCACCGGTATGCCGCCGCCGACCACGCGTTCACCGTCGACCCCGTCGACGGCACCAAGAACTTCGTCCACGGCTCCAAGGACCACGCGGTCATGGTGAGCGAGACCGTGCGCGGCGAGGCGGTCCGCGCCTGGATCTGGCAGCCGCAGCACGAGGTCGCCTTCGTCGCCGAGCGGGGCGCCGGCACCTGGCGCCAGGATGCCGAGGGCTCGCGCCGGCTCACGGTGCCGACGCGTCCCGAGGGTGCGCTGCGCGGTCGGACCTCGCGACGCAAGTGGATCGGCAAGGCGCCCGAGGGCCTCGAGCCGCTGACGCTGACGTGGGTCTCGTGCGGCATCGACTACCCCAAGCTCGTCGAGGGCGAGGCCGACTACATCGTCTACGCGAAGGCGTCTCCGTGGGACCACGTGCCCGGTTCGCTGCTGCTCTCGGAGGCCGGCGGCATGCTGGGCACCACTGCGGGACAGGCGTACTCGCCCCGTGACCTGACGCCGCCCGGCCTCGTCGCCGCGGGCAGCCCCGCCGCCTTCGACGAGGTGTGGCATGCGCTCGCATCGAGCGACCACCTCCACTGAGCCGGCGGTGACGGGGGGTCCCGAGCCCGACGGCTCTGCGCACACCTCGGGTCCGGGCGGCTCGACCGCGCACGCGGTGCTGGCCGGCGTCGTCTGCGGCCTCGTCGGCTTCACGAGCTCCTTCGCCGTCGTGCTGACGGGCCTGCGGGCGGTGGGGGCGAGTCCCGAACAGGCGGCGTCGGGGCTGCTCGTCCTCTGCGTCACCATGGGCCTCGGCTGCGTGCTCTTCTCGTGGCGGCTGCGGATGCCGATCACGATGGCCTGGTCGACACCCGGCGCGGCGCTGCTCGCGACGGCGACCGTGCCGGCAGGCGGGTTCGCAACTGCCGTGGGCGCTTTCGTCGTCTGCGGCGTCCTCGTCGCCCTCTGCGGTCTGGTGCGCCCGCTCGAGCGGCTCGTCGAGGCCATCCCGACCGGGCTCGCGAGCGCCATGCTCGCCGGCGTGCTGCTGACGCTGTGCGTCGCGCCGTTCCGGGCAGTGGTCACGTCGCCGGCGGCGATCG
>JABFXB010000288.1 GCA_013361975.1 Dermatophilaceae bacterium | reverse complement strand
GAACGCGGCGGCGTTGAGCGCCAGCCACGCGTCCTCGTCACGTCCGGGCTCGAAGGTGCGGACGGCATACGTCCGGTCGACGGCCGCCTCGGGCCACGGCTCGCCAGCCGTGAGGGAACGGCCCATGACGTGCAGCGAGCGCACGGGGACGAGCCCGCGCGCCGTCGCGAAGCCGGTGGCCGCGTCGGCGGCGGACCCCGCTGCATGGCTCCAGAGGCGTATGCCGTCGGGCAGGGCCCCGAGCAGTGCCGTCCCGACGCCGGCGCGGCGGGCGGTCGGGGCGACGACGAGCTCGCCCGAGGGGGCCTTGTTGCTGCCCTCGCCCGTGCGGCACTGGGCGTAGCCGACGACCTCGCCGTTTGCGCCGAGGGCGAGGAGGTGCTCCATCCCGTCGTGCTCACGGGCCCGCACCGACAGGCGGAACTGCTCCGACAGCGGCTGCGAGCCGTCGTGGTCGGCGGCGGCGCGGGCCAGGGCCAGCACCGCCTCGGCCTGCTCGGGAGAGAGGGGGTGCGTGGTGTCGTGACGGGCGATGGTCGGGCGCGGCATACGGCGATTCCACCACGAGCCGCCGGGGCCGTCCGGCGTCGGCGCCCCGACCGGCGGGCAGGAACACTGGTCATCTGGGCTCTACCGAACCATTGCCTCCCAAACCCCATTTCGCCCGTGCGCGGATATACCCTCCCCGGGTGCCCGTGGGCACGTTCACCATCCATGACCAAGGGGAAGACATGTCCCGTTCCACCCGCCGCATCGCCGGCGTCGCCATCGCAGGTGCCTGCGCTGCGGCGCTCGCGGCACCGGCCCTCGCCGCACCCACCGCGGGGTCGAGCACAGGTAGCGCTCCCGGCAAGACCCAGTTCCCGATCCAGATCCTGTCGTTCAACGACTTCCACGGAAACCTCGAGGCCCCGACGGGCTCGAGCGGCAAGCTCCAGACCGGCCCCCTCTCGACGAACACGACCGAGGTCGGTGGGGTCGAGTACCTCGCCTCGCACCTCAAGCGTGCCCGCGTCGGCCACCCCGACACGGTGACCGTGGCCGCCGGAGACATGGTCGGTGCGTCACCGCTGCTCTCCGCGGCGTTCCACGACGAGCCCACGGTCGAGTCGCTCAACTCCCTGGGTCTCGACATCACCGCGGTGGGCAACCACGAGTTCGACGAGGGATTCAAGGAGCTCCAGCGCCTCCAGAACGGCGGCTGCATCGACGACGGCGACGGCGCCAACAACCAGAACTCGTGCCCCGCGGGCACCTTCACGGGCGCCAACTTCCAGTACCTCGCCGCCAACGTCCTCGAGAAGTCCTCGGGCCGCACCATCCTGCCGCCCTACGCGATCAAGAACTTCAACGGCGCCAAGGTCGGCTTCATCGGCATGACGCTCAAGGAGACCCCGAACATCGTCACGGCCTCCGGCGTCGCCGGCCTCGAGTTCACCGACGAGGTGGCGACCGCCAACAAGCTCGTCCCGGTGCTCAAGGCGCAGGGCGTCAACGCCATCGTCGTGCTGCTCCACCAGGGCGGCAACGTCCCGGCGAGCACTCCCTACGACTTCACCTGCAAGGGCGGTGGCACGCTGTCGGCCGACTCGCCGATCATCCCCATCGCCAAGGGCCTCGACCCCGCGATCGACATGATCATCTCGGGCCACACGCACCAGCCCTACGTCTGCAACCTGCCCGACCCCGAGGGCAAGCCGCGCCTCGTCACGTCCGCGTCGTCGTTCGGCCGGCTCTACACCGAGACCAACGTGACCTACGACCGTCGCACGAGCGACATCGTGCGGCCGACCCAGAGCGACGCCGTCCAGCGCCTCGTCACCCGTGACGTCGCCGACGCGGCCCAGACCGAGCTCATCGCGAAGTACAAGAAGCTCGTCAAGTCGATCGCCGACAAGGTGCTCGGCCAGATCGTCGGCACCTCGGTCAGCAAGGCGCAGAACGCCGCCGGCGAGTCGTCGCTCGGTGACCTCATCGCCGACGCCCAGGTCGCCGACCCGTCCGTCGTGACCGGTGGCAAGACGCCCGTCGTCGCGTTCATGAACCCCGGTGGCATCCGTGCCGACCTGGCGGCCGACGCCAACGGCAACGTCACCTACGCCTCGGCGTTCACGGTGCAGCCGTTCAACAACTACCTCGTGTCGATGGACGTCACGGGGCAGGGCATCTACGACCTGCTCAACCAGCAGTTCAACGGCACCAACAGCGCGGGCAGCCCCAAGGTGCTCCAGATCAGCAACGGGTTCACCTACAGCTACACGCAGCTCGGCAAGGGGACGGAGACCAAGACCGACGACACGGCCTCGGTCGACGACGGCTCGGTCAAGCTCAACGGCGTGCCGGTCGACAAGGCCGCGACCTACCGCATCGTGACGAACAACTTCCTGTCCGACGGTGGCGACGGCTTCCCGGCCTTCAAGGCGGGCACCGGCAAGTACTTCGGTGGTCTCGACATCGACGGCTTCGCCGCCTACCTCACGGCCCACTCGCCGTACTCGCCGCTCGTCCCGAGCCGCATCTCGCGGGTGCTCGTCCCGTGACCGTCGGCTAGTCCCAGCAGCAACCCAGGTGCCCGGCCGCCGAGCTCACTCAGCGGCATACGGGCACCGCTGCTTTCGCGACGGACACGCCGCGCGGCCCTGGGCACCCCGTATGCCGTGTGCCGGCGTCCCCGAGGTGTGCCGCTGCCTCAGGGGACGGCGGGGGGACGCCTCAGGCGCCGGTGGGCTGGGCTGCCGGCGACTCGGGACGGTCGGGCACGAGGCGGTAGCCGACGTTGCGGACCGTGCCGATCAGGGCCTCGTGGTCGGGGCCGAGCTTGGCGCGCAGCCGCCGCACGTGCACGTCGACGGTGCGGGTGCCGCCGTAGTAGTCGTAGCCCCAGACCTCCTGCAGCAGCTGGGCGCGGGTGAAGACCCGGCCCGGGTGCTGCGCGAGGTACTTGATGAGCTCGAACTCCTTGTAGGTGAGGTCGAGCGGGTGGCCGCGGAACTTCGCCGAGTAGCTGGCCTCGTCGATGACGAGGTCGCCCGAGGTGATCGGCATGTCGAGGTCGGCCTCGTCGTCCTGGCCCTTCGTCATGGCGAGGCGCAGCCGGGCGTCCACCTCGGCGGGGCCGGCGGAGTCGAGCAGCACGTCGTCGAGGCCCCACTCGGCCGTGAGACCAGCGAGGCCGCCCTCGGTGAGGACGGCCAGCAGGGGAGTGGCGATGCCGGTGGTGCGCAGCACCCGGCACAGCGACCGGGCACTGGCCAGCTCCCGTCGGGCGTCGACGAGCACGACGTCGCAGTCGGGGGAGTCGACGAGTGCGGTGGCCTCGGCGGGGAGGATGCGCACCGTGTGGCTCAGCAGCCCGAGCGCGGGCAGCACCTCGGCGCTCGGGGCGAGCGCGTTGGTGAGCAGCAGCAGTCGGGCCATCTCATGCAGGATAGGCGAGACTGGTCACCGGGGAGCCGGACCACACCAACCATGAGACACC
>JABFXB010000026.1 GCA_013361975.1 Dermatophilaceae bacterium | reverse complement strand
GCGGCAGGCTCGGTGCCGTGCTGGTCGACGGCGGCCCATGCGGAGCGCTCGGCGCGGCGCACGATCGTCGTCGCGAGGTGCAGGTGGGCCGACCCTGCGGTGCCGCCGGGCAGGATGAACGAGCGCAGCTTCTCGACCGACTCGAGGTAGTGGTCGCAGTCGGCCTCGAGGTCGTCGATCCACGGCTGCTCGACCCGCAGTGGCGGGTAGTCGTAGGTGTGCCGCAGCGGTGTCGACAGGTCGGCCCCGACGTCGAAGAGCTCGTTCTGCACGCGCTGGAGCGTCGCCTTGACCTCGTCGGGCAGGTCGCCGCAGGCGACCGCGATGCCGACGGCCGCGTTGGCCTCGTTGGAGTCGGCGTACGCGTGGAGCCGGGCGTCGTTCTTGCTGACCCTCGAGAAGTCGCCGAGGCTCGTCGTGCCGTCGTCGCCGGTGCGCGTGTAGATCCGCGTCAGGTTGACCATGGGCACACTCTCTCACCCGCCCGAGCCGGGCTCGGCGCCGCCCGGCGGCCGATAGGGTTCGGTGGGTGAGAGAGCGATTCCGGGTCGTCGGCGGCGCGAACCTCGTCGGCGAGGTCGCCGTCGTGGGAGCCAAGAACAGTGCCCTGAAGCTCATGGCGGTGGCCCTGCTCGCGGTCGGCCGCACCACCCTCACCAACGTCCCGGCCATCGCGGACGTGACGATCATGGCCGAGCTGCTGCGACGGCTGGGGGTGGGTGTCGACTACGACGCGGCCGCGGGCACCGTGATCCTCGACGTGCCCGAACGCATCGGGCACCGCGCCGACTACGAGCTCGTGCGGGCGCTCCGCGCCTCCATCTCGGTGCTCGGTCCGCTCGTGGCGCGTGTGGGCGAGGCCGACGTCGCCGTGCCGGGCGGCGACGCGATCGGCTCCCGGGGTCTCGACCTGCACGCCGCCGGGCTCGAGGCCCTCGGCGCCGAGGTCCACGTCACCCACGGTTACCTGGTCGCGACCGCACCGAACGGCCTGCACGGTGCCGAGATCCGTCTCGACTTCCCGAGCGTCGGCGCCACCGAGAACATCCTCACCGCGTCGGTCCTCGCCCGTGGCACGACGACGATCGACAACGTGGCCAAGGAGCCCGAGATCGTCGACATCGCCGAGATGCTGGGCTCGATGGGCGCGAAGGTCGAGGGCGCCGGCACCTCGCGCATCACCGTCTCGGGCGTCGACTCGCTCTCGCCGTGCGAGCACTCGGTGGTTCCCGACCGCATCGCCGCGGGCACCTGGGCCTTCGCGGCGGCGACGACCCGTGGTGACATCGAGATCGTCGGCGGCGTCGCCGACCACCTGCGGGCGCCCCTGGGAGCGCTGGAGCGGGCCGGCTGCCACGTCGAGACGACCGACCGCGGCTTCCGTGTCTCGGCGAAGGGGCGCACCGTGCGCGCCTTCGACGTGGCGACCCTGCCCTACCCGGGCTTCCCGACCGACCTGCAGCCCTTCGCCCTCACCTGCAACGCCGTCGCCGAGGGCTCGGCGATGATCACCGAGAACCTCTTCGAGGCCCGGTTCCGCACCGTTCAGGAGCTGGCCCGCCTCGGCGCCGACGCGCAGGTCGACGGACACCACGTCATGATCCACGGAGTGCCGATCCTCTCGGGGGCGCCGGTCGAGAGCAGCGACATCCGTTCGGGCGCGGCCCTCGTCCTCGCCGGGCTCGTGGCCGAGGGTGACACGCTCGTCAGCGGTGTGCACCACATCGACCGCGGCTACCCCCGCTTCGAGGAGGCCCTGCGGTCGCTCGGCGCCGACGTCACCCGCGAGCCCGACGACGCGCCCTTCGAGTAGGCCGGCACGGCCCCTGCGGCGAGGGTCCCGACCTGCTCGTGCCCGCTTTGTCACCACCTTCCGGACGCGTCCCGGCAGGGTCCGGATCTTTGTCTCGGGGTACGTATTTTCTTGACCACTTCTTGACTCCTAGGGGCAACGTTTCGGCGGGCTGACGCGTCATCATGGGTGACGGCACAGCGTTGAGAGGGGTCTACATGACGCTGCACACCCACAGCAGGGGACCGGTCCGGGTGCTCGACGCGCCCGATGGCCACGACGTGATCATCGAGGGCCGCCTCGACGTCCACACCGTTCCGGACATCCGCGACGCCATCCACGCCGTCATCGTCCTCGGCCCGGGTGAGCTCCGTCTCCACCTCGGCAGCGCCGAGATCGGCGACGCCACCGGGCTCGGCGTCATCGTCCACCTGCACCGCCGCGCCACGCGCGCCGAACGCCGCCTCCTGCTCGTCGACGCGAGCGACCGCACCACCCGGCTGCTGCGGGGCTGTCGGCTCGAGCGCATCCTCGCGCCGCGTCACGCGCCCACTGTGGCGCCTCTCACCGCCTGAGCGCCTCCCCACCGCTGCCACCCCGCCGCTACCGTCGAGCCATGTCTTCGACGGAGAGCACGCCGCACCCGACCACCCGGGTGACGCCCGATCGTCCGTGGGTCATGCGCACGTATGCCGGCCACTCGAGTGCCGCTGCGAGCAACGCGCTCTACCGCCGCAACCTCGCGAAGGGCCAGACCGGCCTGTCGGTCGCCTTCGACCTGCCCACCCAGACCGGCTACGACCCCGACCACGTGCTCTCGCGCGGCGAGGTCGGCAAGGTCGGCGTGCCGATCAGCCACATCGGCGACATGGAGGCGCTCTTCGACGCGATCCCGCTGCGCGAGATGAACACGTCGATGACGATCAACGCGACCGCGATGTGGCTGCTCGCGCTCTACCAGGTCGCCGCCGAGCGGCAGGCCGAGGCGGCCGGTGACGACCCCGCCGACTGGGTGCACGCGCTCGCCGGCACCACGCAGAACGACATCATCAAGGAGTACCTCTCGCGGGGCACCTACGTGTTCCCGCCCGCCCCGTCGCTGCGCCTCATCACCGACATGGTCGCCTACACGGTGCGCGAGATCCCGAAGTGGAACCCCATCAACATCTGCAGCTACCACCTGCAGGAGGCGGGCGCCACGCCGGTGCAGGAGATCGCGTACGCCATGTCGACCGCCGTGGCGGTGCTCGACGCGGTGCGCGACTCCGGCCAGATGCCGGCGGACGAGTTCGCGAGCGTCGTCGCGCGGATCTCCTTCTTCGTCAACGCCGGCGTGCGGTTCGTCGAGGAGATGTGCAAGATGCGCGCCTTCGTCGAGCTCTGGGACGAGCTGACTCGTGAGCGCTACGGCGTCACCGACGCCAAGGCGCGTCGCTTCCGCTACGGCGTGCAGGTCAACAGCCTCGGCCTCACCGAGGCCCAGCCCGAGAACAACGTCCAGCGCATCGTCCTCGAGATGCTGGCGGTGACGCTCTCCAAGGACGCCCGAGCCCGTGCCATCCAGCTGCCTGCCTGGAACGAGGCGCTGGGCCTGCCCCGGCCGTGGGACCAGCAGTGGAGCCTGCGCATGCAGCAGGTGCTCGCCTACGAGTCCGACCTGCTCGAGTACGACGACCTCTTCACCGG
>JABFXB010000361.1 GCA_013361975.1 Dermatophilaceae bacterium | reverse complement strand
GGGAACTCGGTTAGCGTGGAGGCATGGCCGGCCAGCCGTACTGGGAGAGCCCCGTGGAGAAGCAGATCCGCGAGGCCCAGGAGCGCGGCGACTTCGACAACCTCCCCGGCGCCGGCAAGCCGCTCGACCTCAGCGACGCAGGCGACCCGGACTGGTGGCTCAAGCGCTTCGCCGAGCGCGAGAACCTCGACCTCGGCGGGGCCCTGCCCGGGCCGCTCGCGCTGCGCAAGGAGGCCGCCGGCTATCCCGAGTCGCTCGCCGACGTGCGCACCGAGGCACAGGTGCGGGAGGTCATCGAGGACTACAACAGGCGCGTCCTCGCCGACCGGCGCCGTCCCGCGGTGGGCAGCCTGCCACCGCTGCTCGCCAAGACCCTCGACGTCGACGAGATGGTCGAGCAGTGGCGGCCTCTGCGCGCGCAGCGAGAGGCGCGGCAGCGGCTTGCCCGTGAGGAGCGCGAGGCGGCGGGCGCGGCGGCGCGGCGCGACAGCGGGTCGTGGTGGGCCCGCCTGCTCGGCCGAGGCTGAGCTCGCACCTACCGCTCCGGGGCGAGCCGTGCCACCATCACGGGAAGCCGTCCCAGCCGCGACCGCAGCCGACCCGCAGAGGTGCGCATGTCCCCAGCCCCAGGACTCGAAGCGGCCCTGACCGCGTTCGAGGACCCCGCAGCCAAGGCGCGCGACCTGCTGCGCCTGCACCGGGCCTGGGCGCACACGCACGAGGTTCCGCCCGGGGCGCGCGGCGTCGTCGCGAGGTCGTGGCTGCGCCAGACCCCCGAGGGCGACAAGCTCTCGACCCCGATCTCCGACGGCGCGCTCACCTCCCGCCGCGAGCGTTCCGCGCTGCTCGCCTCGGTCGTGCCGATCCTCAAGGAGCGCCTGCTGCCGCTCGCCCACGAGGCCGGCAACGAGCTCGTCATCAGCGACGACGAGGGCTACCCACTCTGGATGTTCGGCCCGTCGCCCGTGCGTCGCCGCAGCGACGGCCTGGGCTTCGTCGAGGGCGCCCGCTGGCGCGAGGGCGACGTCGGCACCAACGCGCTCGGCACCGCCATGGAGGAGCGCCGCCCCGTACAGATCTTCGGGCCCGAGCACGCCCGCGAGGACCAGCACGCGTGGGTCTGCACGAGCGCCCCCGTCACCGACCGCCGGGCGCGAACGCCGCTCGGCGTCGTCACCCTGAGCGGGGCCTTCCGCACGGCGCACCCGCACACGCTCATGCTCGTGACGATGGCCGTGCGAGAGGCCGTCGCCACCCTCGCGGGCGAGCACGATCGCGACCTGCGCCGCGTCGCCCGCGCCAGTGAGGCGTATGCCGGGTCGGGGCGTTTCGTCGTCGTCGACCGTCACGGGTGGGTCGCGCGGACGGAGGGCTTCGGCGTGGGGGAGCGGGTGTGGGTGCCGGGCAGCCTGCGCGCCGGGTCGGTGTGGGTGCCGGAGATCGGGCAGGTGCGGGCCGAGCAGATCGCCGGCGGGTGGGTGCTCCACGAGGAGCGGTCGGCGGCGACGACGGTCGAGGTGGTGCGCGGGCCCTCGCCGCGGGTGCTCGTCACGACCGGCACGGGGCTCGACGCCACGACCGTCGAGATCGCGCTGAGCGAACGGCACGCCGAGATCGTGGCCCTGCTCGCCGAGCACCCCGAGGGGCTGGACACCGCCGCCCTGATGGCCAGGCTCACCGGCGCCACGACCCCCGTGACGATCCGCGCCGAGATGTCGCGGCTGCGCAAGCGGCTCGGCGGTCTCCTCGAGAGCCGGCCCTACCGCCTCACCGTCGCGGTGACCTCACGTTGACCTCCCTTTGACTGGTCGGCCGCGGTCCCCTGCAACGTTCTGCAACCCTGTCGGCGGCCGCTGCACGCTCCTAGCGTCGCTCCATCGAACCCACCACGTGGACAAAGGAGTTGGCGATGGGTGAGCAGCTGACGGCGACCGACTGGCTCGGTCGGTTCTCCGAGGCACTGGCGTCCGGCGACGTCGACCGGGTGACCGGTCTCTTCGCCGACGAGAGCTACTGGCGCGACCTGGTCAGCGTGACCTGGAACCTCCACACGTCCGAGGGCCGTGAGCAGATCGGCGCGATGCTCGCGGGCGTCGAGCGCGAGGCCTGGCCGACGGACGTCGTGGCGACGAGCGAGACCGAGGCGGACGGCATACGCGAGGCGTGGTTCACGTTCGGCAACGCGACCTTCACGGGCAAGGGCCACGTCCGGGTGCGTGACGGGCTGGCGTGGACGCTCCTCACGAGCGCACAGGCCCTCAGGGACCACCCGGAGCCCTCCGGGCACGCGCGCATCCGCGGCGCCGAGCACGGCGTCAACGTCTCGACCGAGAACTGGCTCGACAGGCGGCGGCAGCAGGTCGAGTCCTACGGCGTCGACGCGCAGCCGTACGTCCTCGTCGTCGGCGGCGGTCAGGGCGGCATCGGCCTCGCGGCCCGACTGAAGCGGCTCGGCGTGCCGGCCCTCGTCGTCGACAAGTACCCGCGGCCGGGCGACCAGTGGCGCAGCCGCTACCACTCCCTCTGCCTGCACGACCCGGTCTGGTACGACCACCTGCCCTACCTGCCGTTCCCCGACCACTGGCCCGTGTTCACGCCCAAGGACAAGATGGGCGACTGGCTCGAGAGCTACACGAAGATCATGGAGCTCGACTACTGGAGCAACACCGAGGCGACGTCGGCGAGCTACGACGAGAGCACCGGCACGTGGACCGTCCACCTCACCCGCGAGGGACGCGAGGTCGTGCTGACGCCCACCCACCTGGTCCTCGCGACGGGGATGAGCGGCATACCGTCGGTGCCGACGCTGCCCGGGCAGGACGTCTTCGCCGGCGACCAGCACCACAGCAGCAAGCACCCCGGCGGCGCGAGGTACGCCGGCAAGAAGGTCGTCGTCGTCGGCTCGAACAACTCCGCCCACGACATCTGCGCCGACCTGTGGCAGAACGGTGCCGAGCCGGTGATGCTCCAGCGCTCCAGCACGCACATCGTGAAGTCCGACTCGCTCATGGAGACGGTGCTCGGCCCGCTCTACTCCGAGGAGGCCGTCGCGAGCGGGATCGACCACGACACAGCGGATCTCGTCTTTGCCTCGATCCCGTACAAGATCCTCGCCGACTTCCAGCGGCCCGCCTTCGACGCGATCCGCGCGCAGGACGCCGACTTCTACGCCGCTCTCGAGGCCGCCGGCTTCGACCTCGACTTCGGCGACGACGACTCGGGCCTGTTCCTCAAGTACCTGAGGCGCGGCTCCGGCTACTACATCGACATCGGCGCGTCCGAGCTCGTCGCCAAGGGTGCGATCCGGCTGGTCCGTGGCCAGGTCGACCACCTGACCGAGCACGCCGTCGTGCTGACCGACGGCACCGAGATCGAGGCCGACGCCGTCGTCTACGCCACCGGCTACGGCTCCATGAACGGCTGGGCCGCGCGCCTCATCAGCCAGGAGGTCGCCGACAAGGTGGGCAAGTGCTGGGGTCTCGGCTC
>JABFXB010000553.1 GCA_013361975.1 Dermatophilaceae bacterium | reverse complement strand
CGACGGCCGTCATCGGCCTGATCCTCTTCGGCATCCTGCACAACCTGCTCGAGCTCCGCTACGTGGCCGGCCGTTTCTCGGGGGTGCTCGGGCGGCCGTTCCTCGACCTGCTCGTCGCCCTCATCACGGCCATCGTCGTCTGTCGCCTGCTGGCGGGCGTCGTGGGCCGTCCGGCCCGGCTCGCCGAGATCCTCCTCGGCTACGCGGTCATCGCCCTGGCCGCCCGCTACGGCCTCGACGGGCGGCGCCGACGCGTGGCGTGGGCGGTCGTCGGGGCCGCGGCCGTGGTGTCGTCGGCGTTCCCGGCGTACCACTTCGTCGTGCTCACCCACCTGCACAACGTCGTGCCCCTCTTCTTCCTGTGGGAGTGGTCGCGCCGCATCACGTCGCCGCGCGGGCGGCGGGCCTTCCGCGCCGTGCAGCTGCTCTGGGTGGTCGCCATACCGGCGGTCGTGCTGCTCGGGCTCGTCGACGGCTCACTGTCGACCGACCCGGGCATCGTGCGCAGCGTCGTCGGTGACGGCCAGACCGTCCTCGCCACGAGCGCGCCCCCCGGCGCTGCGGCGACCCTGCTCGGCACCCGCTTCCTCACGGTCTTCGCCTTCATGCAGACGATGCACTACGTCGTGTGGGTCGCCCTGCTGCCGCGCGTGGCGCCCGACGCCTCGGCGTCCTTCGAGGCCCGGGTCCCGTGGGTGACCGGGCCTCGGCTGTGGGCCGTGGGCTTTCTCGCGGCGGCCGTGTTCGCCGTCCTCTTCGGCATCGACTTCGCGCAGGGCAAGGCGCTGTATGCCGCCCTGGCCAGCTACCACGCGTACCTGGAGCTGCCGGTGCTGCTGGCCATGCTCGTGGGGGCCCGCAGCCTCTCGGCGCTGCCCACACCGCCGCCGGCAGACACGGCTTCGCCCAGGGCGGCGTCGCCGTCGTCGTCGGTGTCGGCGGCGTCGCTGCTGTCGGCTCCGTCGGCATCATTCGCATCGGGCGGCACGGGCGCGCTCGGCCCCACCCCCGAGACGGCGGCGGTCGCCGTGGCGCCCGAGCCCGAGGTGGGCACGTGACGCTGGTCGCCCCGTTCGACGCGGCGGCAGCGCGACGACGCCCCGGACAGGGGCAGCGGCCTCGCCACAGGCGACGGCCAGCGACGACGAGCTGCCCACCGACCCTGTGTAAAAGGTCTTGCCGCCCGTTTCATCCCGACGTAGGTTCGAGGAGTCGAACCGAAGGGAGGTGATCCGAGAAGTGATTTCTTCCGGAGCGTGTGAGGTGGCCACGCGATAGCCGCGTCCCCATCCACACCCATGGATGAAGCAGGGCAGTCCGACTCGTCGGGCTGCCCTGTTCCATGTCCGAGCACCTCTGCGCGCGCCGGGTCGCTCAGGGCTGCAGGCGGAGCCTGGTCCACGCGCCGGGGTCCGCGAGGTCTCCGGGACCGGTGCGACGGAAGACGATGCGGTCGTGCAGCCGGTTGCTGCGACCCGCCCAGAACTCCACCTCGTCGCAGACGATCCGCCAGCCGCCCCAGAAGTCGGGCACCGGCACGTCGTCGTCGCTGCCCGTGTCGGGGAACCGCTCCAGCACCTCCTGCCAGCGGCGCTCGAGCTCGGCCCGGTCGGCAGCCGGCCGCGACTGCTCCGAGGCCCAGGCCGAGAGCCGAGAGCCGTAGGGACGCGACTCGAAGTAGGCCTCGACCTCGTCACGCTCGAGGGGCTCCGCCGTGCCACGGAAGCGGATCGCCCGGTAGATCGCGGGCCACGTGAGGCCGGCCGCCACCCGCGGGTTGGCCTGCAGCTGCCGGCTCTTGGTGGAGCCCAGATTGGTCACGAAGCCGGGCCCCCGCTCGTCGAAGAAGCGCATGAGCACCGTGCGCACGTCGGGCGCCCCCCACGCGTCGACCGTCGCCACCGACAGCGCTGACGGCTCCGGCACGTCCGCCCGCTCCTCGGCGGCCGCCAGGGCCCCGTCGACCCAGCCGCGGGCCTGCAGGTAGGGCGACGCGGCGACGTCGGCCTCGACGAGCCCGTCGCCGGAGTAGTCGAGACGGCGCACGTCGCGGGCGGTCCTCGTGGGCTTGCCGGACGGCTTGCGGGACGGCTCGCCGGCCGGCGCCGCGGGGTGGGTGTCCATGAGCCCAGACTAGGGTTGGCGGCACGAAGGCCCGCACCGGCGTCAGGCCACGGCGCGTGCGGACCCAGCGACAGCCCCGGCGCGACCGGGGCCGGTGAGGAGTCAGACGATGGCAGGCAAGGGAAAGCTCGTCACGCAGACCGTCAAGCTCGGGATCAAGTACGGCCCGCAGATCTGGGTGGCCAGCCAGGCGCTCCGCGAGCCCGCCAAGGAGGCGGCCAACAAGGCGATCTCGAGCGAGCGCGCCCGCCGCCAGGCGATGGACCACGCCAGGTCGCTCACCGACGGCAGCATCCTCAAGGTCTACAAGGGCGACGCCGCGCACTGGGTCGTCTTCAGCGGCGACGAGCCCGTCGCCGTCCACCCCTCGACCGACCTGCTGCTCACCACCCTCGTCGAGCGCGCGGACCTGACCAAGCGCATCCGGCCGCAGGACAAGGTCAAGGCCACCGACCGGGCGCGGGACGCCGCCGCGACGGCCCTGCGCCGAGGCAAGCCCAACCAGATCAACTGACCGGCTGCCGCTGTTGCACCCCCGCGCGTCCCCGTTCGATGTATTCGCCCGTCGCTGGTGACCGGCGAATTACATCGAACGCCGGGTCGTCAGTCGGTGACGACGATGCCGAGCTCGGCCGCGAAGGCGTCGGCGAGGTCGATGACCTGCGGGCGGCTCAGCGTCGCCCCCTTGAGACCGGCCAGCCCGACCGGCGACCTCAGCGTCGCCCCCGACAGGTCGAGGCCGGCATACGTGCCGCGCCCGAAGGACGGCTGCTGCAGCGTGCAGCCCTCGAAGGTCAGTCCGTCGACCACCGCCTCCTGCAGGTCGAGCTCGACGACGACGCAGTCGACGAAGGCGACGTCCTTGAGCCTGGCCCCGCGCAGGTTGAGGAAGTCGACCTTGCCGCCGACCACCGTGACGTCGCGCCAGGTGGAGCCCCACGCCGACACCGCAGCGAGCCGGCAGCCCTCCATCGTCGTCTCGACCACGCTCGCCTCCACGAGGGTCACCCCGACGCCCTGCACGCGCTGCCACTCGCACTCCGACCACCGCGAACCCGCGAGGTGGGCGTCGTCGAGAGTCGCACCCACGAGGGTGCACTCGAGGAACGACGCCCCCTCGGCGTGCGCCCCCGTGAAGTCCGTGCCCTCGAAGCGGACGGCGTCCTGGTGGGGGTCTCGCGTGGCGAACACGGCGTCACGAAAGAGGGTCTGGTCGGCGGCTGACGGCATACGGTGAAGTCTGGCAGCCACGACCCACGCCCACCCGGGCCCTCGAAGGCTGCCGGCCTCCACACCGCGGTGGTACCGCCTGCACAGCAAGGACGCACATGGCAGACAGCACGCCCGACCCCGACTTCAAGCCAGG